>NZ_JDTH01000007.1 GCF_000710615.1 Haladaptatus cibarius D43
GAAATGCTCTATGCACTGTATTCATTGTGCAGAGAAAATACGAAATATGTCGTCTAAGTTTGAAAGAAAAGAGTATTTCACCAATTCAATCATGATTATTTTCAATATTGTATTTATAATAAGATAGTTATATCTGTAATATCTGCTTGGAACTAATGAAGGATGAACAAGTAACTGCAGAAGATATTGCTGGCTGGAGTACTCTCTCCGATATCGCCACTAGTTTTGAGAAGCGCGGACTGAAACCACGGCCGAATCTCAGCGAAGACGGCACACTTGTTTTGCAACTCTCGGACGACGAATTCATCGTTTTAGTCGAAGCAGACCCCGGTGAGACGGCGACTGATTTCAAACCGGATAATATGAGTCAGCACACGAACCTCGTCGCGATCAACGACTACGAAGAATTCACGTTCATCACACGGGTCCGAACGTGGGACCAGCAACACGGCCGTATCAAACACCAGAAACTCTCGTTCACTAAAGACCAATTCACGAGCGATTCTGGGGAGAAACACACGATTTTAGAGAAGCTAAACGAAATCGAATACGGTTCGTCTGCCGCAATCTACGACCAACTCTACGATACGCGCCAAGTCGTCAAAGACTTCTATCAACAGTTTGAGACGATGCGAACTGACCTCATTCAGGAGGTTGCTGGAATCCCCGACGACCGAGGAGACGCCAAACAACGCTACGTCCAAGTTATTCTTGACCGAATGATTTTCCTCTACTTCATTCAAGAAAAGCGAATCCTTGATCGAAACTCCTCGTACCTGCACGATATGCACGAGCAAGTGACCAATGCAGACGGTGATGTGTATGAAGAGTTCTACAAACCACTCTTCTTCGAGTACCTCGCCGAAGGTAAACAGAACATCAAGTTCGGTGAACTTCCGTACCTTAACGGCGGCCTCTTCTCGAAGAACCCCATTGAAGAGGAGTTCGAAGAGGCGAAGATTGGTGCGACAGCAGAAGAGACGAATACACACTTCGGGCGTATTCTCGAATTCCTTTCGAACTGGAATTGGAACGTCGACGAGCGACTCGATATCATTGATCCAAAAAACCTCTCTCCAGCCATTCTCGGTCACATTTTCGAACAAACAGTCAATCAAAAAGAGATGGGTGCATACTACACACCCGAAGATATCACCGGGTTCATGTCCCGACAGACTATCCAGCCGTATCTCGTTGACCAACTCAACGAGACCGTTGATGCGGAGTACGAGGAGCTAGATGATATCTTTGGGTTCGCTGGGATAGACGACGGAACTGGTGCTGAAGCTCTTGCTGACGGCGGGACAGTCACTCAACAGATACAGACACAACAGGCACCCATCGAGAACATCAATACGGATCATGTCGAAACGCTTTACCATGACATTCTGAAGGAAACTCGTGTACTCGACCCCGCAGTTGGGAGCGGCGCGTTCTTACTTGCCGCAGAGGAGGTCCTTCTTGACATCTACATACAGTGCATAGAGCATTTC
>NZ_JDTH01000008.1 GCF_000710615.1 Haladaptatus cibarius D43
CATTTCCAACGACTGCATGACGAAGGGCAGGGGTGGCGACTAACAAGCCGAACCCGCGACGAACTGGAGACGATTCAGAAGCGACACGGGAACGAATCACTGCATGCGAAGCGAGAGATTATCCTCAGCAACCTGTACGGAGTAGATATCGACGATGGTGCGGTCGAGATCTGCAAACTCCGGTTATGGCTCTCAATGGTCGCTGATATCGAAGATGAACCACGGGAAGTCGAGCCGCTCCCCAACATCGACTTCAACATCCGACAGGGGAATTCCCTGATCGGGTTCACTGAAGTCGAGGAAGTCGCGACTGACGACGGTGACGCGTCTTTAAACAACTACGGTGGTGGCGTCGGCGCGAGCGTCAAAAAGATGTACGACGACGTCATCGAGGCCATCGAACGACACCAAGACGCGAAATCAGCAGACGAAGCAACAACTGCTCGAAACTTGGCCGAGTCCCAGATTGCAGTCCATAACCAGAGTCTCAACGAGAAAGTCATAGAACAGTTCCGCACCGCTGGCGTCACGGGTGTCGATGATGTCGCCGATTTCAGTCCGTTTCACTGGGTGTTAGAGTTCGCACCGGTCTATCGAGACGGTGGATTTGATGTAATCATCGGCAACCCACCGTGGGAGGAACTGAAGCCATATCGAACTGATTTCTTCCCCACGTATGATGCGACGTTTCGTTCGCGTGAGCCGGCTGGACGGGATACGAAGGTCGAAGAACTACTTGAACGCCCCGAGGTAGCCACGAAGTGGGAGGCGTACCAACGGAACATTGACCAACGGGCACAGTACATTAACCAAGGAGCGGCGTACGAGTACCAGACGCCGTCGGTCGAAGGCCAGAATGTCTCTCGCACGAACGACCTGTCGCTACTGTTTTTCGAACGAGTGTACCATCTCGCACAGGATGGAGCATACGTCTCACAGATACTACCTGGACCTATTTTCAACGCAGCGGCAGGGAAGGACCTTCGAATCAATATGCTCGAAAGTTCCGAGGTTCAGCACGTCATTGGTTTCGAGAATCACGGTATTTTCCAAGCAGTGGACAATCGATACAACTTTGGAATCGTCACATTCCGTAATCAGGGGCAAACGAACTCGGTGCGTGGTATCTTCCATCAAACTTCCTTAGAGGTACTCAGAACATTGGATACCGTCGCGTTGGACATCCCGGTTCAGACGCTTCAGCAGTACTCACCATCTGCGCGTCTGTTTCCGAACGTTCAGCAGCAAACCGAAGTTGATGTCCTGACCAAGATTCTTCAACATCCGCCCGTTGCTGACGATCTGGATGATCGATGGCGTGCTGTCTTGTATAAGGAACTCGACCGAGGCCGAGACCGTGACCGATTTATCAGTGATCCCGATAAGGGAGACTATCCCGTATACGAAGGAAAGAATGTCTTCCAGTACTGCTACGATAACACTCATTGGGAGGATCTTGAACCAGTCTCGTTCTGGAGTGTAGACGAAAACGACAGCGACCGAAGCGCAAAACGGCGGATTCGAGGGCAAAACTTCCGGTCTCGAAACTCGAAGGTTAGCTTGAAGAAGGCAATTTACGAGAAATTCTCGGACTCGTCCGAGTTCGACCACATTAGCACCAGCTCGCAGAAGAAGTTTGTGAACACGCTTCTCACGGAGGAATTCGAGAGACCAGAACTCAGCGAAGAGGACGTCCGACTCCACTGTACCGAATATCGACTCGTCATCAGAGAAGTTGCTCGGGCAACCGATGAACGGACGCTCATCGCCGCTGTGATTCCGAAGGATGTAGTTGTTGTCCACACGCTCTATACGATTCGACCACTCGAAGTAAATCCGACGAGAGACGATTTAGGCGACTATCCAATGCACGGTGCGTACGATCGTGTGTTCACTGACGCCGAGTTGTTTGCTGCAGTAGGACTGTTAAATAGCGTCCCGTTCGACTTCTTGATGCGGACGAAGGTCGATTCACATGCATCAAAATACAAGTTCGAAGAATCACAGCTTCCACGACTGACCGCAGGCGACGACTGGTTCGAATATATTTCGTCTCGGGCGGCACGGCTGAACTGTTATGGTGATGCATTTGCCGAGATGCGCGACCGACTCGGTGGTATCGACTCTGCGACCTGTTCCAGTACAAGACACCGTCTACGGACAGAAATCGATGCAGCGTCGTTTCACGCGTACGGCTTCAGTCGTGAGGAAGCCGCGTTCGTTCTCGACGATTTCCACCGGGTTTCGAACCCCCGTGTTATGACTGACAAGTACTTCAGTGACGTACTGGCGATGTACGATGAACTGGCGGCTTCTGGACCCTACAGTTGAGCGAGATTGAGTGCTTGAGCGTTACTTAGTGTATAGCACTCAGTGCTCGTCGAGTCATCGCCCCGTCGACGTTTAGATACTGACGGGCGGTTTTGAGATCTTCCCACCCAAACATGGCGCGGAGAGCTGTGAGGTCTAAGCCCCTCCCTGCGTGGTAGGAAGCAGCAGTGGCCCGGAGTCCGTGAGGAGAAGTTGCATCCGTTGGCAATCGTGGAGCGGCTTCGAGAGCTGTTTCGACGCGGCGTTGGAGCGTTGAGAACGAGTACGGCCATCCGTCGTGTGTGTTCGAGAGGAGTTCGAGCGTGACTCGAACTCGGGAGGAGAAGTGGAACGGGACGGAGCGTACGGCGGCTGGTGTTTTTGGAAGCCAGTATCGGTCTGCGAGTTCTTCGAACGATTCGTCGGCTCCGTGTCGGAGTCGTTGTTCGACTGCTTGTCGACAGTAGCCGCAGAGACCGCCGTTCTGTCCTTTTTGGCAAATGTGGTGTTCTGGGATGTGAATCATCTCTCTATCCCAGTCGATCCATGAGTTACTGAGGTGCGTGACTTCTCCCGGCCGTAGACCGAGCCGTCCGCCGAGTAGAATGGTTGCGCGTGCTTCTAGTCGTCGTTCGGTGTGGCAGATGCGGTTCGCACCCTCTAGTAGCAGTTCGAATTCATGCTCGGTGAGCGCTTTTTCTCGTGTAGCAGGCACAAATTAATGGGTAGATTGTAGCCGTGTATTCTATTCTATCGCACTCTCATTTCCTACGCTATCTTACAGCTTATTCATGAAAACCAGTGTTTCACAATTGTGTGAATCATGTACCACATCAGATGGTTTCGCACTTAATGAGAGATAGGGAATAAAGGTAGTTATCAGCTATCTCACGAGCATTACAAGTTTAGGGAGGTATCAAGCTGTGATGCCTATGGGACTCTGGCTGATGAGATACCGATTGAAGAATTACTAGCGAAATTGGACGGGTGGTTGTCGGAGTTGAAGAGATTGAGGACGGCCTGATTTGCAGAAAGCTTTTACTGCAACATGTGCCAAATATAATATATGTCTCCAACAAGACGTACATTCCTCCAATCCGCGGTAAGTGCGGCCGGTGTGGCCACCGGGCTTGAACTCACTAGTGATACCGCGAGTGCTAAATCAGTCAATCAGCACTTCGATGTAGGCCGTCTCCCTGAGTCGATTACGTTTCTGACGCATCCAAAGGCACGAGAGCATGAGGCTTGGAAACTTGCGTGTAATCTCCGAGACGCAGAGAACGCAATGGATAGTGGACTACGACAATACACTACACAGGACTTCGAGGCGCTCTTTACCACATCATCTGCAGCACGAACCGACCTGCGAAGTGTGGGTCGATTACTTGAAGCACTCCACGAACATGGTATCGCAACCTACATTGACGAAAATTATCTCTATGCACTCGGTGGGAAAGCGGATATTGCACTCCGATATGCACCACTGATCGGAAGTATGAACAATGTACTACGGGCAGCAGAAAAGTTCGCGAATGCTTCCAAAAGAAATCGAGGAAACGAATACGAACTGTTCGTAATAGCTATTGTCTGTTTCTGCCTTGAGGTAGGATTGTTTTACGTTGGTGCGCCCTATAAACTCGCGTGGAAAGGCACACATCAGCTATTCTTTGCCCGGAGTGGAACGCTTTTCCGACTTGCCCGTTACGGCGGTGACCGATTTGTGGGGTTCATTATGAGTGAAGTTCACTACGAACTTCGAGAGGCATTATTCGACGATGCCATTACTGCCGACAAAGCACAGTGGATAGTTGACAATGTGAACAAAAATCACGAGATTCCAGAGTTCACCAGCATCCGCAATGACAGCGCAAAGTATGTCGGTGAGGTGGAGGGGTTCACGAAGGACGATCTAAAACAGTATGAGTTTGCAGAGGAGTTCGTTGGCGGCCTCGAGAGCGTAAGCACAGCCGCGATAAGTGAAGTTGTCGAGTTGTTCTCAACTACGGTTACCTGGTTGAATAAAGGTGGGTCAAATAACAAGACAAACCAGGGATTGGTACTCAAGCCCGACTCAACATGGAATACTAAAGATCAGTAGACCAAAGCCGTCGAGCGTTCCGAAGTGGAGGGTGTAGTCCCAACTGCACGGGTATTTCTCATTTGTTGTTTTGCAAACGCAGAGATGGAGCAATCTCAACGAGTGCGATCCAGTCGGTGGCTGGCCCACTGCGATGGACAGCTGTCGGCGTTCATGGAAGCAACGAGCGCCGTCGAAGAGGTACGGACGACTGGCCATGGCGTGGTCGGTGTTGGTCTCGGGGGATCCAACGTCGAATCTCGAAGTGATGTTTAGGATGTAGAACTACACGCTCGCAGTGCTGGACGGATGGCGGATGCTCTCGTCAAGCGCTATTGAGCCGAGATGCCTGCGGCACTTTGAGAAATGAATCTAGTAAAACCGACTCATGAAGAGTGGAGTATCGAACGGTTATCACTGGTCTTCGGTAGTTTGAACGGCCTTGCGGGAGGGTATCTCCTCCTCGCCGGTCTGGGTGGCCTAGTCGAAGCACCCGTCACTTGAGTAGAAAGACATGGCCGATGGGTAATCGACGAACCGACGCGGACGTGATCGACGTGGTCATTGATGCTGTCCGCGAGCGAGTCGGCGATTTGCCTTGGACGGACGTCCGGCTTTGTTTATATCCCGTACTGGATCCCGTCACATACTTCAGCGGTTGTGAATCGACGGGCAATGCCGCTCTACCGAAGATTTCGTATGAATACGGAGTTCAGCAGTCACCGAGTCTAAAACGTGCTCCAGTGACATTGAACCAGCATCAATCCGGTACTGAAGCTTCGTCCGGCAGAGTCAGATAATTCCCAGTTTTATCCATTGAACTCTTGACAATAGTGCTAATATCCTTTGCTTCGTTTCTGCTCTATGGACAGAGTTGACATCCATTTTGAAGCCCCAAATGATTTTGAGCGAATCAAAATTGATATGCAAGATGTCCAAATCCCGCTCTTAAATATTGAGTCGGATGTTTTCCCAATTGTTGATATAAAAAAGTTCTTGGCTAACGACACTGTTAAGGATCGTTTCAAATTCAATGAAGAAGGTGACTTCTGGGAAATAAAGTCAGATAATATTCATACTAACTGGTCAATCAATCTCCCACCGAACTCTAATATAAAAATCCCCAATCATCGGATATACAGAATATTATTAAAATATCCAATATGTTCTGTAGAAAAATTAGATACTATTAGATCCAAATCATCAAATGAGTATGGAGGTCAGATAATTTCATTTAAAATAGGGTATGATGAAGTGCAGACTATCTCTGAACCAGTTCATAATTTTATCGAAGAAACAAGATATATCGAAGATATTGATTGCTGGAAAATTTCGTACTTTGAGGGCCAATATGATGAAAAGGACAAAATAATCTTTGCTTCTGTCAACTTGGTTCCAAACTGTAGTATGGTTTTCGCCGTCTAACTCAGACCGGTATAAAAGCTAATTCCCTCTGAATCATACATCTTTGGTGCTTGTACACCTATTGCCTTTCCGTTATATTTTTGAGTAGCTATTCCAGCCATATACAACTCTGTCCGATTGAGATGTTCATTTTCGAATTCCTCATATATCGGCGATCCGGAATCACCAAAGAATTGAGCTACATCTACTTTTAGTGCATCAGTTATATGTGATGCATCTGACGCATTACAGGTTATTACGTGTGTGTCGCTTTCTAAAGCGCCAAATCTCTTCCCAGACACCTGACCATTTTTATATACTCCCTTCCTTGCTGAAACAAAATCATCAATCCTCTGCCATGTCATCCGTCCATGTATCTGACCCTGTTGATTAACGATTCTATTTGTAAACCCATCCACATCACTGTCAGAAACTTCTGGAACGACGGCAACCTCTAAATATTGCCATGCACCCTGAACGTTCCCGAAAAATTCATCATCATTATGATAAGCGGCTGCACCCCGTAGGTCACCAACATAGCACCGCTTGTGTCGATCTTCAACGTCGGGAGCAAAAAGATGACGCGCAGTCATCATACAAACCATATCATTCCATTTTACCCGGCAGGTGAGTGTACCTGTACTAGAATACGAACCTCCGGCCATCCCTCCTTTTAGGTATGTTGCGGTGTCTTCTAAATTTTTGTATTCTCCCACCTCAATAGGTATGTTATCTATACTCTCTGGAAACTGTGATGAAATAGCTACTTGCGTTGGATCGTCAACTCTTATGATTATCTTTTGCTTATATCGATTTAATCCTTTATGCTTTTCATCTGTTGTGGTTCTTTCGAGCGATTTTACGTTTGAGAGACCTGAATATCTATTTTTTAGTTTTTGCAGCACACTCCGTGCTCGAAGATTGTAATCCCACCACTGAGCATTGACATCCTTGTATCTAACAATTTGATCTCCTTTGGCGTGAATTGGTATCTGAACACTTGTCTCCCCGCCTCGAACAATGTTGGGAAGGCTTCCGGTTCCTATTATTCCAAATGCACCATATCCTGTCGTTTTCAACACCTTTCGACGTGAGAGGATCTGCTTTGAAGAGCTTGGTTCTACCATCAGCAATATATTGATTGAGATTAATATAAGTCTTTTTATTAAATTATTATATAATTAAAATATTCAAGTAATTGTAGAAGATACCCAGCGAGCAAAAACCAACTTCCGAGTCGGTGGACGTGCTCTTGGCCCCGCTGCTCTAACTGGCGGATGTAACGCTCAGTATACCGGTCAATGAGCGTTCACGAGACATGCCCATCCAAACATAGATTGCATCACTGTCTGTCGTGCTGAGTGCGACGTCGCTGTCGCTGTAGAATACGGGGCTGTCCTCGTGGACATGCCAGCGACACGCCACTGCTTACATGTCGTACTCTTGCCCGACCCCGGCCGTCCTAACACCACTACATCGTCACCAGCGAGCAACCTTGCTCGGAGATCGTCCACCACCGTTTCTGACTCGTCGTCACGACTGCGACGCTCAAACGCATACCCTGCTCGAACGTCCGCGAAGTCGAATCCAATGCGCCAGCATCGTTTCACGTCGCGGGTCGCCTCGAAATCTACGCTCGACAATTGCTGAAATCCTTCCAGATGCGGGTTGGTCGTTCTACTGTCAGACACTCCACCCTCTACTTCTCGGATTACCGTTTCAAGATACGCTCGCGTCTCGTCGTGTTCGTCAGCGACGTGCGACTGGGTCTCGTCGTGCGCCACTTCGACAGACATCTCCAGCGTACGCAATTCCGCTTTGAACACGTCCCTGAACCTCTCACGCTGTCGCTGGACTTCGATGAACTCCTGGGCGTACTCAAGCAGTAACCGGAGGCCGTGTTCGGCGTCGGTCGCGGCGATTTCCAGCTCGATGTTCCGAACAAACGCATCAACCACCGCCTCAGCGTCCACAAGGTCGCTGTCAGTCGCCGTCCGCAGACGTGCGGCGAAATCGCGCCGAGCAGTCTGTTCAACCTTCTGCTCAAACGCGTCCAAGTCTTCGGCGGGCAGGTCAGAGTGAAATAACGCGTCGAAGTCGTCTGTGTCGAGTCCGTACTCGGTGGCGGTTCTCTTGGCCGCACTGTCGAAACACCCCCGGAAATCGTCAGCCGAAAGCGCGCCGTAGCCACGCTGAAGCCCGTCTGCAACAAAGTTTCCAGCGACGCCGACGACAAGCGACGAAACCGGCTCCATATTCCCGGTTTTGTTACCAGCCGATAATAACAATTTCCGTCGGTGCGACACTTCTTGAAAGACGAACGATGTTCCTGACGTTACGGCTACTTGATAAATGCCCCGATAAGGCGGCCAACCACCCCATTTAGGCCCCAACATGGCATCCCCGAATAATGAACATCGCCGAGAGTGGTACTCCGTCACTAGGAATGGGTTCACTTCGCCGTCGTCGTTGTCGACGAGTGCGAGAAAGTTAGCATATCTGAGAACATTCGTTCGGTGATGGTCAACGTATCGTTGGTGAGTGGGTCTCTGCTTTTCAAGCGTTTGCGCGCTACACTTCCCTACACGGTCAATATCTCTGACAGGGAGATACGCGACCACATAGAGGCTGTGATAACAGTTCGAGAACGCTACTTCCGTTTCCACGGATTATCTTCCCGGGAGAAATTATTTGATTAGTGGGGTTTTCTATGGCGATATGCCTTTCCGCGGTCGTCGTGACGGTCGCCCAGTTGTCCCTGCTATCGTTGAGGATGGAGAAGACGTCACTTGTCCTGTATGCGGTGGTACCATGTACCCTCGTTCGACACCAGAGAAAGCCCGCCACTTTTATCACGTGTCTAACACCGTTGGCCGACGCTGTTCGAGTGGCGGCGAGTCAAAGACACACGAGCGCGCGGTCGCTCGTGTTGAGGTCGCCCTTCACCAGCAATTCGGAGAAAACAACGCCTGCATCGAGACGGAAGCGGAAGTCGATGTGGACGAGATTCCAACACCCGTAACCGAACGCCGCGCCGACGCACTCGCGACGTTTGACGATTGGAACCTCTACTTCGGAAAGGGACTCGCCGTTGAGGTGCAGCACAGCCACGAGGATAAGGATTTTCAGTAGGTGACGCATGACTACTTGGCTGCTGGTTACTCGGTTGTGTGGATACGCGCGGCAACAGTCCTTCTTGATACGTTCGACTACGACGCGATCGGTTGAGCAAGACGACGGCTCTGGACATGCCCAGCGGACGAGCAAGGCACACCATTATACAGATTGCCAGCTATTCCTATACAACGGCGAACACGCGTGGGAGCGAGTGCCGTCCTATGCCCATCCCCGTGGCCAGGACGACCTGATCACGTACGATATCTGTGCCGATCAACAGTGCGAGCTGCGTCGAGTCCACGAACCTGACGGCAGTTACACTTTTACCGAGAGTGATGAGTACGGCCCTGACTTCCCCCTGAAAGCACTCAAGAATACGATCGTCCGCGAATACGATCATGATCCGTTCTGGAAGTGGGCAGGAAACAAGTACCATTCCGCGCAGGTGGAGAAACTGCTTGCGACACGACCTGAGATAGAGCGTTGTTGGGGTCCGAAGGGGTTTCACGAATGGGGGCGTCGAGAAACGCTCTGGACAAGCCATTCGGACCAGCCGCTTATCGAACACCGTGAATGTATGTACTGCCCCGTTCGGTTAGTGACAAATCACCGAGGGTGTTCTGGGCACAGTACCTTCTGTCTCTACGGTCGAGAACCGAACATTGACTGGGACAACGTGTACTTCCAAGCCAGCCCACCCGAGTGCGATCACTACCTCTACGACGAGGACGCGATTGAAGACTACTGCCCAAAGTGCGGCGCGACGATGAAAGCACCTGATACAACTCTCCGCGACCACACGAGTTGGATTCCACCGTAAACGGGGAGCCAGTAACTCACTCCAGATCGCAGGACTCGTTGTAAGCTTGTAGTGAAAATTCAATTCTCTCTGGTCGAGATTGCCCGCTTCCATATCTTTGCACTCTCGTTGATTTCGGATGCCAAACTCTCTGCCCGTTCAATCCCGACTGCTTCGAGTCCCGTAACGATATTTGGTACGTTTTCGCCGTCCGCCAGGGCGTTGAGTCCAGACCCCTCAACGAACTCCATAACGTCTTCTTGTACATTTGAATCGCTGAACGCCTCTAGTGTTGTTTGATCTATTTCGAGTGGGAGGAAGTAGACCAACTCCCCGGATTTTACAACCTCTAACAAGTTCACGTTCTGTGCCGTGATTGCCTTCAGGTAGTCCTGTTCTGTGAACTGATCTGACCCCGCCATGATTTTATCCGCAGCAGTACCGAACTTCCCTTTCTCGTCGACGCGAGAGGTCGCTCGTCGAAAATCGATGAGTGCGATTAGGGGCATGAACGCTCGATATTCCTCGTCGTATCTGTCGTAGATATTCTGTTGAACCCACTCTTCGAGATCTGACTTTGTAGCATCACCGAGCCCCTCCTCCTCAACGACCCACGGGGGAATTACCCAGGTAAATGCCGAAACCGCTTGTGCGTCAAAATCGTCCCTGATTGCTCTCCGGATGAATCGAGAATCGTTCTTTCCGCTGGTTGTCTCCCCCCCATCAGTCAATTCGTTCCCTTCACTGATGGTTTTCTCTACGTTTTGCGGTGGAAGTGGCGGTCCACTCTGGTTGGTGAAATTCAGCAACAAGAAGTGTGACGAGTCGGTTTGACTGTTCAGCAACGAATACGGATCGATATCCCGTGCCTCCAAGATTCGCGTCACTCGCGCGTATTCGGTGAGATCCTCCTCAGCATTACCCAACTCCCGGCGAAGTTCATTGTACTGCTCGTTGTCTTCCTCCGCCTTATTTGGTGATAGGAAATCAAGGAGCGCGAGACCATGTCGAGCGAGGGTGAAAATGGTACTCAGTACCGTTGTTGCCCCCAGAACTTCAGCTCGTGAATACCCGGTGTATCTCGGAGCGAAGAGAAGCGCGACGACGACGAAGACAATGATGGCGATGACGGTAACAACGAACCCGTTTCGCCGAGTCCACCACTTATCCATCTACAGACAGGTTCGGGTACAGCTACTTGAATCACCCTACTTCCGTTGGTGCGGTAGACAAACTCCAAGCACTCCGGCGATGAGGTTCCACAAATCGATTGATTTCGACCAAGTTCCAACGCATATCCACGATACATACTCAATTGCACGGACTGACGTTCACTTACACCCCGCTTTCGTGAACGTTATTACGCAACACTGTTAGGTATTATCACATGGCAAGCCTTCCATCGCTGTTCGAGACGTTTCTCATGGGTATTCGTCCATCTGAACAGCACATTGAGGACTACAAACAGGGGCACGAAGCTTTGCGTACACTCCTCCGATCAGACGACACGGTCACGGACTTCTATGTTGGTGACTTTCTCCAAGGGAGTTACCGACGGTGGACTGCCGTTCGCCCGATCGGAGACGAGAAATCGGATGTTGACATCGTTCTGGTGACGGATTTGGACAAAGAGGAAGTGACTCCGGAAGAGGCGATGGCGAAGTGTGAACCATTCCTCGAGGAGCACTACGATGGGCAGTGGTCTAAAAAAGACCGAGCCTACCAGATCGAGCAAGATGATGTCGAAATCGACCTCGTCTTGACTGCCGCTCCCAGCGAGGCGGCGAAGGACGCAGTCCGACCGGACGGATCAATAGGCCAGTTGGCAGTCGGAGAGGGACTAGATATCGAACAAGGAGTGAATATCAATCAGTCGAGTGAGGTGGCAGAGGCGTTTGGACTGACATTTAACGCACACGATGAGGAGTGGAGAGACGAACCACTCGATATTCCCGATCGTCGACTTGACGAATGGGATTGTACCCATCCTCTCGCGACCATTGAGTGGAGCTACAAGAAAAACGACCGTACCGATGGGTACTACGTGAACGTTGTGAAGGCCATCAAGTGGTGGCGGCGGACGCAAGTCACGGAACCAGTGCGGCCGAGGGGGTACCCTCTTGAACATCTCGTCGGTGAGTGTTGCCCCGATGAGATTGACTCGGTCGCAGAGGGAATCTGCCTGACCTTCGAGACAATCGAGCAGCGGTTTGCGACCGAAGGGATAAACGAAGAATCCCCAACCCTTCCAGCTCGTGGGCTCCCCGATATCGACGTCTTCGCTCGAATCGATGGCGAAGACTTCGCTACGTTCCACGATGCCGCATCTGACGCTGCGACACTGTCACGGGAAGCACTTGACGAGGACAATAAGTCAACATCGCGTGAATTGTGGCACGAACTCCTCGGCGAAGAATTCCCCGAGTATGGGTCGGACGATTCGGACGACGATGGTGAGCGTGCAGTCAATTTCAACACAACCTCGCGACGGACGAACGTTACCGAGCATCGGTTTGCCTAATCTCTCACCGAAGAATGCCACCATCAGAGATCACTACAGCTGTCGCTGCTCTCGATTCACTTGACGGTGTCACTGTCCTCGAGAGCCCATGCTCGAGCGACGATGGTTCACGCTGGATTCTCAAGGTCCAGCTCCGACCAGATAATATACAATCGGACTCAAAGATACCACCAGAAACCACATGGTATGTCCACATCGGGTCGGGATATCCAGGGGGGGCTGTTCGAATTTATCCCGCGAAAGAGGACGGTATCACATTGACGTATCCCCATCAACGCCTCAACGTATCGGGAGACGAAGACAACCCATGGCGTGACGGAAACCTGTGTGTTGCTCGCTACGGACATGTTATTGGCCGATCAGGTGCGACCGGGGAACCGACTTCGGCAAGTGAACGACTGCGATGGTATCTTGACCGTGCCCTGTCGTGGTTAGAAGCTGCGTCCAGGGGGGAGCTTCGGCAAGACGGGGAGCCCTATGAACTGCCCGAATTCAGAACAAATACCGGCCCTTTAACTCAGGTTGGATTCAACGAAACCTCAGATTCAATTGAGCAGTGGCGACACGAGTTCGGGAACTGGGGTTCAGTTGACCTCGTGCAACTTTCAGAGCCGTCTGGCGTTTTCCTGACTCGAACGTTCCAAAGCGAAGAGGGGGAAGTTGTATATGAGTCAGAGTGGGGTGGTTACGTCACATCTCACACTGCGTCAGTGGTTCGGGGCGCGTGGCTACTGTTGGAGGAAGCACCGATAGAACCTCCGTGGAAAGCGCCGGAGACGTGGGCGGATTTGGAATCATTGCTTGAGGGAACAGCCGTGGACCTGTACGAGCTTCGCGTCCACATCGACTCAGTCTTCGAAGGCGATTCGCTCAACTGTCTCCTACTCGGATTTCCGATTCCGAGCGAAGTTGGTGGGGAACCCGAACTCGTCCATTGGCAAGCACTCAAGCTTCCTGACCTGACACCGATATCTGAAGTACCGGGATTCGGTAGGGAAACAGCTCGTAACAAAGAGTATGGGGCGAGGGTGGATCTGGCCCAGGATTCAATTTGCTGGTTGGATTCAGATAATTGGGCTCATGATCAGCTTTCACGGCGGGGACACGTCCATACGTCGCTCCGCGACGCCAGAGTCCTCCTCATCGGGGCAGGTGCCCTAGGAAGTACCGTTGCGGAGAGTCTAGTCCGCGACGGGTGTCGTAATTTAACCATCGTCGATGGTGAGAGGCTCGAAATAGGGAATCTATCGAGGCACACTCTGACACTCCCCGATCTGAAAAGGAGTAAGGCAGAAGCACTTGCTGCTCACCTCAACACTATCTCACCCCATGTGAGCGCAGTGGGCCTCTCCGAAGCGTTTCCCATGGACGGATGTCGGGTAGAGACCATCGGGTCGGTAGATATCGCGATTGACTGCACAGCTTCGGACACCGTTCTCCACGCCCTCAATTCGATTCAGTGGGAACAGCCAGTCCTCTTCTGCTCGGCGTCTATGGGCCGACGTGGGGACCGTCTGTTCTACTTTGCCGCCTACTCTTCAAATTTCCCATCCGAGGAATTTCGAGCGCGGTATGAGCTGTGGGGGTTACAAGAGCGAATCGAGTGGCAACCGGGAGAAGACGAAGTTCCCGAGCGCGTGGGCTGCTGGCACCCAGCGTCTGTAATCCGAATGGATCGTGTGATGACGTGGGCAGGTACGATTACGCGTCTCCTCGATCAAGACACGGCGCTAGGTCTCGGCGGAACTGAGTTCAGAGTGTTCGAAACGGGTACCGATAGCTCGCCCACGGTTTCAGAGAGGGAGTCTCCGTTTCGGGCATTAGTACGATGGGCCGCCCCAGATTCAGGCGTCTCGGTTCAAATAACTGCATCGTGCCTCAAGGCAATGGTTGACCTCTGCACTGATGCAGACTCTCTGGAAACGGGTGGCATCTTGGCAGGGACAGCTCTTGACGAATCGACTGCGCTCATTGTTCGTGCGAGAGACCCGCCACGTGATTCCACTCAGAGCCCCACGGCATTTCATCGAGGTACCGAAGGCGTCGACGAGTGGCTACGAGAAGCACGTGACAGCATGGGCATCCACTACCTTGGAGATTGGCACTATCACCCTTCAGAACCTCCGGTTATGAGTAGCCCCGACCGCACAGAGATGGAGACGATAGCCGGCTCAGAGTCGTACAGTTGTCCACACCCAATACTGTTCATCGTCGGAGGCCACGCGTCAGACGAGTTCACCATTCGAGCGTATCTTTTCCACCGGGGTCAGGACTACGAAGAACTTGAGTACGTGGAGACTCGGGAGCGATCGGACAGCCGTTCCGGTGATGTGGAATTGAACATCGTTTTCCCGAATTCACGAGAAGGTGAGGTCGAATGACAAACCCGCAAGGTAAGATGTTCATCAGCTACAAACACTCCCAGCAACCGCTGGCAGAGGGACTAGAGATGGCTTTGCGGGAACACGGAGTCCCCGTCTGGCGCGACGTTCACGAGATAGGGCCAGACCCGTTGGAGCAGCAAATTCGGGAGGACTTGGCGGACCCGAACCTCGCAGGCGGCATCGCCGTCGTAAGTGAAGACGTCTCTGAGTCATCCATCATTCTTGAGGTAGAACTCCCGGCGCTTCGTGAACGGTGTGACGACGAGGACTTCTTCGTCGTTGTCGCTCTGTGTCCGGGGCTAGGGCACACCGAAGCAAAAACGATTCTCGCACAAGCAGACTCGCCTCGTGACTTCTCACATTGGTTCATGGAATCGATAGAGGTCGAATCCAATGGGGAGGAGCCCACTTCCATACTCGATCACGTCGTCGATGCTGTGACGAGCGTCGTTCCGGGAACTCAGCGAACAAACAATCAATCACCGGCATTCGACCAAGTCGTCACTGCTGTACTGGAGCGACGCCTCCAATGTGTTGAGAGTAACCTTTCTGATGACCAACCTATCGACTGTACTCTGGATACGTATCCACACCCCTCGTACGAGCCGCAGTTCGCACTGAACATCGACTGGTCGCCACACTTCGACGGCACCATCCCGAAGAAATCGATTTGGAACGATCGGCTCCTGCCCGCTCTGCGCCAATCAGTAGACTATCTACAAGACCGAGCTCCTGGTCGAGAACTTCGGTTCCGGGGACGAGCACATCTACCGGCTGCGTTCTCTCTGGGACACTGTCTCCAAGAGTCACGTGGAATCGCAGCCGCGTGGTTGCAGGGACAGCAGAGTGATTTCACGCCATGGCGAATAGATACGTCCCACGAAGAGAGTCGTCTACAATGTGATTTCGAGCATTTAGATACGACTGCTTCACACCTTGCTGTGATGGTCAGTATCGTCGACGACGTGCGTCCAGAAGTCGGGAGAGTGAAATCAGAGTTACCTCCGCTCAACGGGATGGTCGAATTCAGGCACGAGCAGAGCGGTGAGAAGAGGCTAACTGCTCCGAAAGCGTCCCATGTCGCACACGTATTTGAAGAGCAGCTTCGTGATGTATTGAATCGAGTGTCGAAGACCTCGATGATTCATCTATTCATGGCAACTCCTGTAGGCCTCGCATTCCTCCTCGGTCAGAAGACGAACACTCTACCCCCGATCCAGACGTACTGTCTCAGTACAACGGATTCCGGGAGGGCGTACGAGCCTGTGGCCTTATTGAAGTAGAGTTCTGGCGCAAAGCAATCAGACTGATCAGGGATTCTATCTAACATCTTTTGGCCTCTTGAGTTGACCGAGTGCTCAAGGCATCACCGTCGACGGTAACCGGAAGCACACGGAGGACATCGTCAGCTGGGGGAGCCGTTGTCGATAGCGTGGTCGTCGTTCGAATCGCGCGGCAAGGTGTCGTAGAATCACCGTCCGACTGTCAAAATATAAACGCCCAACCAGAAGTCGGTTAAAATGAACAATCCTCCGGGACGTCTCGTTTGTCAGCTTCTGGGCGGGAACTGCCGCAGAATTCAAATCGTAGAACTGTTGATTCACCAGCGGTAGACTCTTGATAACAGATGCTCCGACCATCCAAAGAGACCCTCAACCTAACACCAGATCAGTGTGAGCGGGCAGTGCGACTCGCAATGCGGATGCGTGATGACGACTCATATGTCGAGTCTCCCGCTGACCTTGTGGATTCGTGGGAAGAGCCGGATACCACGATCGATCGAGACCGAAAAGTGAAACGGTTCGACCAAACGGAAGCGTATATCTCTCCCTCAGCAATTGTCGGATCACTCGGGATGTCTCACCGATTAGAACGGAACCGAATCAAGAAGATACTGGGGTGTATGCTCAACAACGAGTACGAAGTAGAGCACTCCATTCCACCGAGCCTGCAACGGCGCAACGACAAGTTCTACGTGGGGTCAGACGGTCACCACCGCTGTATGGTTGCGAAAGCAATCGGCTTGGACGAATTGTACGTTCAGTACGAAACTGTCCCCCAGGAACTCCTCGTACCGTCACCTAAGGAGTAGCTGACCACCCGGAGTTCGTGGGGAGCTGATTCGAAAACCCGTGAACTAATCGTCATACTTGAACCGGAAACCCTCACCACCAAGGTGATAGAACCCTAGAAAATATGACCACTTGTCGGTCCTGACTGCTGATGAAGCGACTGGTTTCATCTCCTCACCGAATGTTCTATACGAGTGATGAGCGACTGAGAGCACGGATAACCCGGTACGAGAGTGGAGATGCTATCGGCCTCAACAGAGTTCACACATCCTTTCGGTTCTTGAAACTTACAGACTGTTTTAATCGGTGAATGTGACGTCTGCAGAAATTTCACAAACTTAGCAGCAATTCCCCTTCTCGAGTTTTCTGTACACCTCGTTTCATCAGCACGAATTACTTGTCTGAATAAATTGTAGAGGAGTAGCCGTTACCTGTTATCCTTTATCTGTACCCCGCGTACTATCGATCACGTCACTGATCTCACCTGCCTCGATATGCGAGTAACTCTTGTTCGTGATCGCAATCGACGAGTGACGAAGCGCGGCCTGGGCATCAGGCGGATTCGTCCGGTACAATTCATCTCCGAGCCCACGACGAGCGCCGTGCGGTTTGAGGTACTCACCCTCTACACCGAGTTCAGCCTCTTCACAAAGCCGTTTCATGAGCGACCGTGCTCCTTCCGTCGAAATCGCAGGGAGTACAACCCCTTTTTCACGAATTACAGCGTCAATATCCTCGTCTTCGGCCTCGACATCCGGCACCTGCGACCGAACAGCGCTGTATTTCGACGGTGCATGCTCGGTCGGGAACAACGGAACCTCTGGCATTGCCGGGTCAAGTTCGTCTCTCCATCGTCGCAGTGGTTTCTGTGCGACTTCGGGAAGTGGCGCGTACTCGTACTCCTGACTC
The DNA here is from genome assembly GCF_000710615.1 of Haladaptatus cibarius D43. Lineage (NCBI taxonomy): Archaea > Methanobacteriati > Methanobacteriota > Halobacteria > Halobacteriales > Haladaptataceae > Haladaptatus > Haladaptatus cibarius. The sequence continues at coordinate 17,594 of NZ_JDTH01000008.1, forward strand.
TTGCCGAGGACGCGAAGCGCTCCGTTCGCCCAGTCCACGTCGGCCCATGTCGCACCGTCTCGGCGGTTGTCCTTCGGATGGGAGAAGACTTCTGCACCGCGAACGCCCGTGTGCGCGAGGAGAGCGACGAGAGCGTGCTGTCGAAATCGTTTGCGCTTCTCACCCTTGTTTCCGGATTCGATGGCGTCGAGTGCACACCGGCGAAGAAACGATTCGAGCTGGCGACGGTCGTCCGGACTCCAGAACTGCTGGGTGTCTTTCGTTCCGGGATCGTCAGGGAGTTCTTCGAGGGCGATTTCGTCTTCTGCCGGATTCGAGCCGAGAAGTTGGTCGCGGGAACACCATGTCAGAAACGCGCGCACGTAGGCATAGTACGTAGTGGCGGTACTGGCGGCGTACTCGTCCTGTCGAACTTTCGTCTTCAGATGACGGGCGTAGTGTCGGAGATGGACGGGTTCGATTGCTTCGAGTGCCGTGACGTTCTCCTCTTGGTCGAGCCAGTTCGCCCAGCGTCGAATGACTGACTCGGCGTTCGAGACGTAGTTGCCTGCGCCGGTACTCTCCGGATTGGCGACGGCTTTGCTTTTGATGTAGTCGGTGAGGGCGTCTTCGACGGTCGTTTCCCCGGGGTATGAGGCGTCCTTTGGGGGTTGCACGGTTCGTGTTGTTTGTACGGCATGGGGGTGCTATTAATGGCTTGGTATTATGGTTCTAATGCAAAGTGGAATATCAACGGCGATTTGTGACCAAAATCGCAAGAAGGCATTGACTTCTTCAACTAGTAAACTACATAAAGGTATACAGAACATTGGCCTGTAGAAGATCCACAGTTTCGGAGGATAGGCTTTTTCACGTGTTTTCCGGGCCAATCGTGGCTCGAATGGGCTACGTTAGTGAGGTCTCAGCTACACTTCTCGGATTAATCTTAGCAAGTGAGCGAAAACGCGTCAGATTACGAGGTCTCGCAGAGCGTCACCACTCACGATGGGCGGCCCAAGTCGGCATTAAGCGTTAATCTGGCAGGATCAATGCTGAACAAATCAACTCAACACACTCACCAGCCGTCAGAACTGGGGCACAATCCAACTCTCCACCGACACCTGCCTTCAACAGAAAATCGGTAAGCCGCCGGATGTTGTGCAGCAGCACCGCGAACACGAAGTAGAACGTTCGGACGCGATAGTCTTTCGAGGACGTTTTCGCCAAGAAGTCATTCTTGATGCTCTTGTACTCGCTTTCGATCTGCCAGCGCGAGCGATATTGTCGACAGAATGCCTCTGCCTGTTCAGGACTACTGTCGCGTTCGTCGTGAACACTGCTGTCCCACTCCCTTTTGTCGAGGATACGTAGAGGAACCGCATCGCGTGTGACCCATGTTTGACGCGGACCGACGCCGATTCGACGGCGACATCTTGTCCGTCTGCTTCCATCGTCTCAATGACCGTTTGCTCGGGGCTGAACGTCCGCTCCGGAATGAGGTACTCGACAGCCAGATTTGAGCGTCGGTGAACGTGGTGCAACTCTCTGGGTCGTCATCTTCAAACAGCGTCGGTTCAATTTCCTGTAGCGGACGAACCTCAGGAGCGTAGAAATTTGCCTCATGAACCTCCCAGACGGGAGCGTGGACACCATTGGTCACGAAGCCGCGACCTTCCTCGTCGAATCGATTGAGTCACGTGCGTAAAAGGACTGACTCATCAGGGATTCGCTTCAGCCCAAAAACTTCCGCAAGTTCTTGCTGGCGCGTCAATGATCGGTAACTCTCTCCAGTGATTTCTCGATAGCAGAACAGCTTGACCATGCCGCGAAACGAATACAATGAGGGATGCCACTCGGGGTATTGATCCTCGGAAAATGAGAATGGGTGGTCGAATGCTGCAAACCCTCTGTAGAGACTGGTTCCCCGTTCTAGACGTGTTCGGTCTCGCTATTGGCAGAAACGAGACCGTTGAAGACTCGGACACCATACTCAAGAGTAACATCGACAGACGAAACGGGGATGGCGAGCAAAAACCGGTTTACCGGACTCAAGAGTAATCGAGAATACGCGGCGTTCTTTCTGAACCGCCTCAGTGTTCATGAACGCTGAGACGGTTCAGTTATTGTAGGGTTCTTTCAACTTCCACAATCTCAGAGGATACGATTTTTGTGTGCCTTCATTTCATAGCATACTGAAAAATATCTTACTAGTAGATCTACGCGTCTCGCACCGAGAGTGAAGTGAGCGGTTCACCGGAGGAGCCCCCGACAAGGAAATGACAGCACCACCTAACAAGTTCCCGTTTCGCCCTATATCAGCTGAGACTTTTCTTATAAGTTGATTTCCTCTATCTGATGTACAGTGGAGACCTTCTCCGTAACACTGTTGATAACGTGATGAAAATATCTGAGATACTGTGACTCCCTCCGTCTTCGATCCGGGCCTCTCTTTCACCGCAGTTGCTGAAACTGGCCTCAGCGAAATCAACAGCGACACCGGCGAGTTGCGAATTCAGGGGTTCTCGGTCGAAGACCTTGCTGAGAATGCAGGTTACGAAGAAGTAGCGTGGTTGTTGTTCAACGGCCGACTCCCGACCGACAAAGAGTTAGCCGAGTTCACGAACGAGCTCTCGTCCGCTCGAAACCTCACAGAGGATGTCTACAGTCTAATTCAGGCAGGTGCTGAAGAAGATGTGCCGGCAATAGATGTACTCCGGATGGGGTTGGGGGCCGGGAGTCTCTATTTTGACAGTGAGGACACCCTCATGGCTACCCGGCGCGTCGTCGCAATATGCCCAACAGTCATCGCAGCCTACTGGCGGTATCGGCGAGGGTTAGAGCCCATACATCCGCGTGACGACCTAACTCACACAGCGAATTTTTTATATATGCTTTCCGGGGTAGAGCCGGCCGAATCGACTGTAAAGAGGCTAGAAACGTATCTGATAAGTATTATCGAACACGGCCTTAATGCCTCAACATTCACCGCTCGGATTATCGGGTCAACCGGGTCCGATCCACTTTCGGCGGCTACCGGTGCCGTAGGAGCACTCAAGGGACCACGACACGGTGGAGCACTCGAACGAATTTTTGAGATGTTCACTGACCTTGATGACGGGACAAATCCAACAACGTATGTTCAAGAGCGACTGGAGAACGACGGATCGTTACCTGGATTTGGTCATGTCGTCTATAACACTCGAGATCCGCGAGCGAAAATCATCGAAAGATCGGCAGAACGCGTTGTCAAGGGGCAAGAGTCAACATCGTTCCTTAGGAACGCACAAGAGCTTGAGGCCGCCGCTGAGGACTATTTTTCTGAACACTACCCCAAGCGACAAATGCACGTGACTGTCGATTACTACGCGGCAGTTCTCCTTTCCGAACTCGACATTCCATCGGAATTGTTCACCGCGATCTTTGCTATCGGACGTTCCGCCGGCTGGATGGCTCACTACCTCGAACAGCTCGAAAGCGAGACACTACTTCGACCTCGAACACGATATATCGGCCCAGAGGAACGGTCGTGGATTTCGCGCTCGGACAGATATGTCGCGGGCGATTCGAGTCCGCCTTCATCCAACGATTTGAAGGGGATATCCTCAATTCTTGGCACTCTTTCAGAACCCGATCGGTTGGAGTTGTTGTTAATTCTGTATGAGTCAGCGAAGCCACTTTCGTACTCGTCGATTCGAGCGCAGAGTTCAATCGACGATAAGGGGCGGTTCAACTATCATCTCCGAAAACTTCGTAGCATATATATCACGAATACAGATGCGGGTTATTCATTGTCTGATACGGGCCGGAAGGTCATTGAAGTGCTCGTTGATGACGAGCAATTGCTCGCACAAATAATCGAATAATGAGTCACCGATAGGGGAAGTAGATTTACCCTGTAATATTGAGACTATTTCATAGCCCGATGATTGTTGGAAACCTCCGATAGAGTTGTCTCCCACTATCTTCTGAGACAATAGGTAAACACGAGAACAATCGGTACACTGCTTGATCATGTTCCTGCGTTGGATGATGATTAGCATTAGAAGAGAAATGGTCTTCTCCAAAGCCCTATCTTCAATTCTCTCTTTTCTCTATACGGATTAGCATGGTTGACCAAAAGCTCCACCGAGGATTAGAAGACATCGCCGTCGCGGAAACACGACTCAGTACTATCGACGGCGAGGCTGGTGAACTCATCATTGGAGGATACTCTGTTGAGGAACTTGCCAAGAATGCGATCTACGAGGAAAGTGTTTTCCTGTTGTTTAACGACCGACGTCCGACGAAATCGGAACTCGAATCGTTCTGCACGGAACTCGCTGGCTATCGCAAAATCTCCAAGGAAGCCAAACAGGTACTTCGACAAGCCGCACAAGAAAACGCGGACGCGATGGACGCTCTGCGAATGGGTGTGGCCGCAGCCAATCTTGGCTCTGACTTGACAAAATCGACGGACTACGCCAAGCGACTGGTGAGTGTGATCCCAACTATCGTCGCGACCTATTGGCGATATCACTCAGGTAAAGAGCCGGTGGATCCACACGACGACCTCGGCCATACCGCGAACTACCTCTATATGCTGTCTGGCGAAGAGCCCGACCCCGCAGCTGTGAGAGGGCTCGAAACCTACCTCAATACGGTTGTTGACCACGGACTGAATGCATCCACCTTTGTCGCTCGGTCTATCGCATCGTCCGATTCAGACCTCGTTTCAGCAGTAACGGGTGCAGTAGGGTCACTAAAGGGACCGCTTCACGGTGGAGCACCTGGACCGGTTTTGGAGATGCTCCTCGCAGCACACGAATCTGGAGACCCGGAGGGTTATGTGCAGGAGAAACTCGATTCTGGTGAGCGGCTTATGGGCTTTGGACACCGAGTGTATCGCACGCGCGATCCACGTGCAGAGGTCCTCTCCGGTGCCGCTGAACGGTTTTATTCTGGATCGGGTGACAGAGCATTCTTCGGATTTGTCGAAGGATTCGAAGAGACTGCGGTTAGTCGACTGGCCGACCACAAGCCTGACCGAAAACTCGAAACAAACGTTGAGTTCTACACAGCCGTACTTCTGCATGGAGTTGGCATCCCACAGGAGTTGTTTACGACCACCTTCGCTGTGTCACGAGTCGGTGGTTGGGTGGCTCATTGTCTTGAGCAGTTAGCAGATAACAAGATAATTCGCCCTGTGTCCATTTACGTCGGTGACCGTGGCCGATCGTGGACTCCAACAAATACCCGCTAGAAAAATCACGCTATTTAATATAAAATAATTGTCCAATTCATCTGACTCATACATAGTTTCCACTATGGAATAAAAGAACCGACAGCCACACGCCTCTGTAGACCTATTTTTAGGAGCCGAGTCAGCGGCGACTGCGTTGAAAGAAAGTCACGCATCAAACCTATCCTCCGAGGTTGTGAAAGATGAGAATTTGGATAAGCAAGACGGACGTTTCGGGCCAATTTGACCGAGGAATCGAGGGGTGAGCCATACAGAGGTACCATTTTATATATACGGAGTACCATTTATAAAATCATTGACCAAAGTGGTAATACTTTTCCGACGAACAATCTCTTATGCCTGAAGACGAGGAACTTTCTCTTGTACCAGACACCGCGAAAACAAACCCAGAAGACGATGAGCTAGGATATGCAGAATTCGCCGAGCATCTATCAGATACGATTGACGCGAAGGTTCCGACGACCGAGTTCATCATCGGAATCTATGGTCAGTGGGGGCTGGGAAAGAGTACAATTCTCAACTTCGTCAAGTACTATCTTGAGCAAGAGTACGAGACAGAAGGTGAAGATGAAAATGGAGACTGCTCCCCGCAGATTATCCGGTTCAACCCGTGGTGGTTCTCGGGACAACACGACCTTATCGAGAAATTCTTCTTTCAGTTACAGGCGGGATTGCAAAATGGTGACGATGAATCTCGATTTAAAGAAGTGCGGGGAAAGATTGCGTCGTTAGGGACTAAAGTCTCATCGCTCCCTATCGGAGCGATGACTGGAGTTCCTAAGGCCGAAAAAACCATCGGCGTTTTAGCAGAGTTGGCAGATGAAGAATCTGCCAACACTTCCGTTGAAATCCTCAAAGACGAAATCTCGGCTGGGCTTAGAGAGGAAGATCGGAACATCGTCATTATGATTGACGATATCGATCGTCTTACCGAGATGGAGATAAAGCAGATGTTCCGTCTCGTAAAGAGTGTTGCTGATTTTCCAAACGTCACCTACATTCTAGCGTTCGACCAGAATGTGGTGGTTGACGCTTTAGAAGGTGAGGGAGGGTTCCGAAATGGTGAGGAGTACTTAGATAAAATAATACAACTTCCTGTTCATATTCCCACACCACAAAGCCAGTCTATAGATCTGCAATTCCGCAGCCAACTTGATGAGCAGGTCAGGGAAGCGAAATTTGATAAGCAACGTTGGCAACAAATGTACCATAACGGGGTGAAGGAACTTCTAGAGACTCCACGAGATGCAATTCGACTTTCAAATGCGATCGAGATCTCGTATGGTGCTTTGGAGGAGGAAATTAATATTGTCGATTTGGTCGGGATCGAAGCGCTTCGTATATTCAGGCGAGAAATGTATGAGGAAATCCGTGATGGAAAAGAAGAGCTTACTAAAAAAATAGATAGTCAACGGAGACAAATAGACTTCCGTGAAAATGATGAAGGAAACTCTGGGCAGGGGTTCTGGGTTACAGAAGAGGAATTAGACGAAATAGATGGTTCAGTGTCTAATATTCTAACAACACTATTTCCAACCTTCCGCGATCTAAGTGATGCATTTTTCTTGTATAGAGAAAATTCAGAGACGCACCTCAAACGCAGGAGAATTTGCCATCCACATATGTTCGATTTTTATTTCAGGCTGACTATCCCTCGGGAGGGAGTCTCAATCAGCAAGATAAACACCGTTCTCGAAGCAACCAATGATACACAAACATTTTGTGACGTTCTATCTGACATTGTCAAGAGAGACGAAGATGGAGAGAGATCTCAAGGAGCTATTCTTTTGGAGCAGTTTACAGAGTATTTAGACGAGATCCCAGAAAAGAACATTGAGCGGGTTGTTGAGGCAATTTTCATTGCTGGGGAAGATCTCCTCGCGATTGAATCATCTGACGACCTTGGATTAGATATTGAATTGTCTATTAAAAATATAGTTTGGTCGCTGTTAAACAGGCTCGATAAAGAGGATCGTCTCCCAGTACTCCAAGAAGCAATGAATCGTAGTGATTCGGCTTTTATGCCAGTATGGTTGGTTACAAATGCAGCCAACGAGCATGGAGAATACAGCAAACGTGAACTAGCGGAGGAGAATCGGCTTGTAAATGAGAATCAACTAATGGAGTTGAAGCAGATAGCTATCCAACTAATCCAGAAAGCAGCAGATGAGGAAGAGCTTCTCGATACGCTAAGAACAACACATATCTTGAAATCGTGGGCAGAATGGTCTGATTCCGAGCAACAAGCAGAGTGGGCGAGTAAAGTTGTACAAGATACAGAGGATCTGCTCTCCTTTATTGAAACTTTCTTTCATGAACACCATGGGTCTACAGCAGAAGGTGAAGTGATTCGCCATCGAGTAGATCCTCAAGAACTGGAGCCCTATCTAAACATTTCAGTAGTGGAAGAAAAAATTCGCGAACTGGATTACAAAGAGGTGACTGAAGAGCAACAACATATCATGGATGTATTCAAACAGGGACAAAAGGATTTAGAGGAAGGTAAGGATCCAACCCGACTGGGATTCTGAGGTTAAGAGTAGGATTACGGTGACGTCAGTTACTGCGCCAGTAGCGAATCTTATCAATCAGTTCTTCAAGTGCTTCTGGCATCTCGTCGGTTATATTTCCGAGCATGAACTTCGAGGACGCTAGCTTTGTTCGGTCGTTTGCTATCCTAAAGTGGAGTGGGTAGGCGTTGCAATGCTGAATGAGCCAAGCAGAATCCTGCCCCCCAACACAGCCATTTTTACTCCAACTCAGCGTTCGTCTCTTCAGCAATCTCGTTCAGGAAGGTATCTTGGTATTCACCATTGACAACCCGGTGCACTCTAATCTCGTAGTTCAGGTGTTCTTGGCCATACTCCAAACGTTCGGGTGGGTCGTCAACATAGCGAAAACATTCCACGAACGTCGTACGAGGATGTAACTCTCCTTGTTGATTTAACTGAACCACATCCACAGTGTTCCAGATGTCCCAGTCTGTTTTCTGAAAAAAGCCTTCGATTACTCTATTTAGATACTCTTCACTGGCTTCGTAGTTGGCTGCTCCGCCGAGTTCTGCGTCGTAGGTATCGTGATGAACCGATGAGTCTGTCAACTGAGACGAGACTACCGGCGCAGTCACATCGTATTCATCTAACGTCTCTTCAACCTGAATTCGAACCTCATCATCAGCACGTGGCGAAAGAATAACTCGATTGATCAGCGCGTCCAGATCTGCACGCAGATTGATGTACTCCGGGTTGTCAGGAATCGTCTCGGACGGTGTTTCACGGCCGTCTATCTGTATCGTCGGATTACCGCCACGGTTCGCGAGTATCCGGAACTCTTGTTCACAGTCGAACTGCCGATGCTTGAAGAAGTACATCGCGTATGGGATTCCTGTCGGGGTGGTATCCACCTCGTAATCTAGGTATCGGACGATCCCCATGTACAGTCCTTCTTCCTCGACGTGTCGCTCAACCTGCTCGTATGTGGTCTCAATCGCCACACCTAGCCCATCAGCGTATTGATCCCAAATCTCTGGATCTTCATTTGTCCCAAGTCGCCAGCAGTTCGCATAGTAGTGCGAACGGGCATCTCCACGCATCTGTTCATACCCAGTAGCGAGATCCATTTCCTCGCCGTTATCCAATATCTGCTCGGTCTGTGCTGAACGTTGACGTTCACGATCACGAGCTGGGTTAGAAGCTTGTCCCTCGCGTTCCTCATATTCGGCGGCTTGGCCAGCCCGGAACCCGTTCTCAAGCGTTGATGCGAAATAACGCAAAGGCTTGTACCGCCGAATGATCATCTGGTTTGAAGGAATCATCCAATCGGTGTTCTTTCCGGTGACTGGGCAACGAGAGGAATCACCCGACATTATTGACTCTAAATTGTGTTTTTTCGCTACTTGTAAATCACGGTAAAGATTTGATGGAAGCACCCAGAGTTCAAATTACTCACTAATAGATTCCGGCGAACCGCCTGCTTCTTCCGAAACGTCACAAGGTCGGAGTAAACAGTTCGCAAAGATTTTCCTACCGGGTACGCATCAGCGAACTAAGATGGCACGCGCGAACCATACTGAACTAGTAGACCGATTCGAGCAGTTCTACCGTCGATATTACGCCGACCAAGTCGGAGAACTCGCCCAAAACTATCCGAATGAAAAGCGCTCGCTGTACATCGATTGGAACGACCTGTATCGGTACGACACAGATATTGCAGATGATTACCTTGCGCAACCGAAACAGTTGCAAGAGTACGCCGAAGAAGCGCTTCGTTTGTACGACCTCCCTGTGGACGTGGGCCTCGGACAAGCACATGTCCGTGTCCAAAACCTCCCCGAAATAACCGAAATCGGAGAGATCCGTTCACGGCATGTCCGCACGCTCGTCTCACTACGGGGAACCGTCGAACGTGCATCGGCTGTTCGCAGTAAGATACAGGAAGCCGCCTTCGAATGCCAGCGGTGCGGGACGCTAACGCTCATTCCACAGAGCAGTCTCGGTGAGACGCAGGAACCTCATGAGTGCCAAGGATGCGAGCGACAGGGGCCATTCCGCATCAACGTTGACCACTCAGAGTACATCGACAGGCAGACGCTTCTCCTAAAACGTCGTCCGGGGAATGCGACGAAAGATGGAGAAGCAAGCATTGTCGTGACGGTCGAAGACGACATCGCAGGAGATGTCGCACCCGGTGAAACCGTGACTGTAACTGGTATCGTGCGTATCCTCAATGATGATCACACAGATGCTTCTATCGCAGACAAGATCATCGACGGTCTCTCGGTCGTCATCGAGGACGAAGAGTTCGAGGATATGGACATCACGGACGAAGACAAGGAAAGCATCGTTGAACAGTCCAATCAATCAGACATTTACGACCAGATGGTTAGCTCCGTGGCCCCCTCGATTTATGGATACGAGGAGGAGAAATTGGCGATGATTCTCCAACTGTTCGGGGGAGTCACAAAACATCTTCCGGACGGGACTCGTATTCGTGGCGACATTCACATAGCACTCTTCGGCGACCCTGGCCCCTATGAAAGTCGTCTGCTCGACTACGCAGGTGTTCTCTCCCCACGCACGATCAGCGCCTCCGGATCTGGCAGTTCGTCGGTTGGCCTCACCGCGTCGATGAAGCGCACCAAAAAGACGAGTCGCGGTGATAAGACGTGGGCTGTGGAAGCTGGTGCGCTTCCACTCGCCGACCGTGGTCTCGCATGTCTTGAGAGTCTGGACAAATTCAACGACGAACAGGGAGCGGCTCTCATCGACGTGCTTGAAGACCAGACGGTGAAGGTGAACAAAGCCACCGTCTCGGAGCAACTGAAAGCGCGGGCATCGGTTCTCGCCTCGGCACATCCGAAGTACGGACGGTTCGATCAGTACGAGCCGATCGGAGAGCAGCTAGACCTCGAACCCGAGCTCATCTCGCAGTTCGACCTCATCTTCACGGTGACAGACCAGCCCGACCCAGACCACGACGCACGACTCGCGGAACATATCCTACAAACCAACTTTGCGGGAGAGTTGAACACTCAGCGAACCGAAATCGACGCCCCGAACATCAGCGAAGAACAGGTGCGAAGCCAGACAGAAGAAATCACTCCGGCCATCGACGCAGAACTCCTTCGCAAGTACATCGCCTACGCGAAATCGAACATCTATCCAACGATGAAACCGGAGGCCCGTCAGGCGATTCGGGACTTCTACGTCGATTTGCGTTCGAAAGCTGCGGACGAGGATGCGCCGGTTCCGGTGTCAGCCCGAAAGCTGGAAGCACTCGTTCGGCTGGCGGAAGCAAGCGCACGAGTTCGACTCTCGGATACAGTCGAACAGGAAGACGCAGATCGCGTCATCGATATCGTTCAGTCATGTTTGAAGGACATTGGGGTTGACCCGGAAACGGGGCAGTTCGACGCCGACGTGGTCGAAACCGGGACGAGTCGAGAATATGACGACAAAGAGGATGCGATAAAACACCTCATCGAAGAGGTCGACGAAAACTACGATAAGGGTGCCCCAGTAGACGTTGTACTCGACAAAGCTTCTGAAATGGGTATGGAGCCTTCGAAAGTTGAGTACGTAATTGAGCAACTGAAACAGAAGGGAGAAGCCTACGAACCCTCGACCGACTACCTTCGATCTACGTAAACGGCTCAGAGCAATCGATGTATCGGTATCATATTGCAAAGATATCATAAGTAGACGCGACAACGAAGGAATATGGATAATGACCGGGTGTTAAAAGTACTTGCTGTAGATGATCGGCACCTGCTGGTTGATCAAAACGGTGAGATAATCACAGTTCGAAATGAGGTTTCGCAACAAGTAACCTGTGGTGACTTCGTCGAAGTTGAAGACTGCTACGGGAGAGATAAGGCGATTGGGTTAGCACAAAAGAACCATCCAGTGGGACAACAAGCGCTTGTCAAGAAATGTACTAATGAATACATTTTAGTGCAGACTGATACCGAGAAACGGATCCTTCCCAAGCCAGATGACGACATTTCACCCGGTGATGGAGTATTACTCACAGACCTAGGTGAATTTTACACCGTATTTAAAGAAGATATCGTCGAACTGGATAATCGGGAGAGTCAGTGGCGAGAATTAAATGAGACGAATTCATCTGATTTGGAACAAGAGAATGTGCCAGATAAGCAGTACTCTGATTTTGGAGGGATGGACGATGTCGTCGAGGAAGTGAGATACAAAGTAGAAGTACCTCTAAAGGAGCCAGAGCGATTCGAAACCGTAGGAATGGATGCCCCGAAAGGCGTACTCTTCTACGGGCCGCCCGGGACTGGAAAAACATATCTGGCAAAAATAGTAGCCAACCAGGTTGAAGAAGCATCCTTCTTTAGCATCAGGGGGCCGGAGTTATCTCACGAATTGGTTGGGGGTACTGCACGGAGACTTCGGGATTTATTTGAGAAGGCACAACAGAATCAACCAGCGATTATCTTTTTTGACGAGATTGATTCAATGGCTCCGAGACGGGACAAGACAATGGATGCTGGGCGTCGGACAGTCGGTCAATTGCTGTCACTAATGGATGGTATTGAAGATCGCGGGCGGGTGGTGGTAATTGGAACGACCAATCTAATCGATGCGATTGATCCGGCACTCCGACGCCCAGGTCGGTTTGGGCGGGAAGTCGAATTTTCTCGACCATCGCGCGAAGGCCGACGAGAAATTCTGAATATCCATAAACCAGGTATTAATTTCGATGATAGCATATCTCTTGATGATCTCGTTGAGAAGACGAGCGGCTGGACAGGTGCTCATATTGAGTCGCTATTTGAGGAGATTGGGGAGATTTTACTAAAAGAAGAGCGGGACAAAGGGGCGAGTCCAACAATACATCGGATGGATATTGAGCGTGCCTATGAAAGGGTACAGACTCAAATCAACAATAAGGAGGCGCAACGACGTCGAGAGCAAGAAGCTGAGGAGGATGTACATTAATGGGAATTAAAACGTGGCTTTCAAAATTGTGGAATGGGCAAGAGAAGGAAAACCAGTCGCTAGATGATGAACCGTCTGATCAGGATTTGGTAGAGGACTCAGTTGACGAAAATTCAGGATTGGATACAGACGAACATGAGTACGAGAGAGAGCTTCGAGAATTTGTTTATCTTGACCGGGATAGTGTTGTAAGCCTTCTCGCATCTATTGAAGGAGCCATCAAACAGGAACGGATTGAACAGATTGGGAGTCGCTCGGAGGATCGAGTTTCTGGTGGTATAAACGCGAGTATCTCTGGAGTGGGTGCAAAGGTAGAGGGAGAACGGGTAGAGATGGGAGAGAACTCGTCTGAGGTGGTGCATAATTACGCGATTCAGTCACTCTTTGATCAGTTAGATCAACATCGACGGAACGATGTAGACCTAGGCGTTCTTGATACTAATAAAAAAGATGAGATAGACATTTCTGAGATAGAACGAAGTGATGTTCTTCGCGTCGATGTTGAGCTCAAAACACACTACCTATATCGGTTTTATACAGTGATGATGTATATTCAGGAGAATATTCCCGAGTCGGTAGGTCTGGAGGAGGAAGATACGTTGGAACTGATCGAGTCAATGTTTGGGTCGGAGGTTCCGGTGAGTGGGCGCGTTCTTGATTATCAGGTTAAGAATGGGAGAATTCAACCTGTTGAATCAGATAACCCCGACGGAGAGCCGCTTCATATCGTTGGGCAATTAAACACTATGAAGCTCTGGCAGGACATTCCTGATGCCTTGTTCGATGGAGGAGAGTACACAGTGTTTTGTCGCGTAAAGGAACTTTATGAAGACGAACCATGGCGTCCCTTGAGCCTCGCGCAAAAAATTGAAACAGTCTCTCCACCACTTGCCCAGGCGTTAACTCAATTTATGGAACGTGCCTCGGCACTCGCAGAAGAGGAAGCAAGCGAACAGTACAGTGGTGATGCCGATCTAGATCAGTGGATGGATGCTCTCACTGAATTTGATGACCGAGCGGGAATTGATAATAGGACTGACACTCTTCATCGGGAGTTTATGACCGAGTATGTGCTCGAAAACGGGATTCCAGCACTTACACCATCCGGAAGTACAGAATTGGTCAATTTTTATAAGGAATATGCAATTTATCTCAGGGAACACAATATCGACTTATCGAAAGGGGATGAAGCAGAGGCTACTGATAGAATGATATTCAGTGAACATCAATCAATGGGTGATAGGGAAACGAGAACAAGTGTTGACGGCCTTCAAATCGAGAGTCAAATTGTAGCTATCTATTGGTAACGAGGATTAGAACAGGTCTTGAACTCGACAGTGATTATCTAGAATGATAGTGGATGACAATAAAGATAATTTTATTTGAATTACTATAAAAGTACTGAATAAGTCAATGGCTACACTGAAAGGAGTTCTAACGGGTATTTATGCACGGTTACTTCTTGGCGGGATTAAAAAGACAGAGAAATATCAGACCAAGGGAATTGAACGGATAGTCTACTGGGTCGATACCGATGGGTGGATGGCAGGGCAATATACACCGTGGGGAACGATCATCCTGAACAAAAACAAACTTCGAGAGCGTCCTGATGATCTTGAAGAGTTCACGTTTCTTCACGAGGTCGGCCACTCTCAAATGCATCTGTTACCTCGTATCCTACTCATTCCCTTGCTCTTGAGTTCCGCTCTTGGTCTATTCAGCCTCCCATTTCTGCTTATTTCCATGTTATCGTCCGCCCTCTCTGCGCCAACGAGTCAACAGCCGTATTATGCGATGGCATTTCTAATCGTGAGTGCTCTCGTTGTTCTCTACTACGTCATCGTAACGTGGATTGATGAAGGATATGCAGAGCTGTTCGTCCTCTCGAAAATTGGGGCAGTTAACTACCAGGAGTGTCATCGAAAAGCGCACGAGAGTTCTCACAGTGGATTACTCAAGCGAATCCGGATTTGTCTGACCTATCCACATCCGAAATTAGTGGTATGGGCCGGTGAGAAATTAGGAAAAACATAGCAGATAGAACAGTTAATAGTCATTTCTCTGCGGGAATGACTAATCTGAACAACTATAGTTTGGAAGCGAACAGTATCAGTACAATTCCGATCAGTGCTACAATTGTTCCGAATGTTCCACTACCGAATGCCGCTTGTTGAGCACCACCAAAAAGAAGTGCAAAACCCAGCAATCCGGAGATTACTTGAATAATACTACTTATCATCGCATCCATAATTCCCATAGATGGATTTTGATATTTTCACCTATTTAAATTTTCTTATATCTCACACTTGGTGCCACGACTAAACTAGTTATTCCCGGTACTCACCAGAAGTATTCTGTAGTTCATCACGGATAAGACGCCGAACTTCTTCCTCACTTCGTCTACTGTCGTCGCCGTGTCGGAGTGCGGCTAGCTCCTCGTTCAACGACGCAATCTCCTTATGAAGTGTTTCGACGTGATTTCGAAGGCGGTCAGGGCCGCTCTCGAAGTGCTCTGGCGTGAGCGTTGCCGTATCGAGTTCAATATCTCGGGAGACTGGTATCGGTGTGAGTAGCCGCGAGCGAGTTACCTTCTCGGCACTGTCGAGATTCTTCCCGAAGTGGCGTGAAAGGTGATCTTGTGCGTAGTCCGGGCCGTGAACCATCGCAACGGTTGATGGCTCGATATCACGAGCATACTTCAGCAAACCATGCTGGGCCGCGTGGCCACTCAAGCCGCTCACCTGTTCTATCCACTCTGTTGGGATGGTTGCTCGGGTCAGTTGCTCGAATCCGTTGTCAGTCTCAACACTCGTCCACGTCACGGACTCAGACGTCGGCCAGTCAGTGTCGAAGGGAGTCGCATCAGTCGTAATCGTTACTTCGTCCTCACCAGCGTCGAGGTAGTTCTGGAGTGTCCGTCCAGTCGTCTCCTTCGCCTGATAGCCAGTGAGGAATATCTTCGCGTCCTCGAACCGAGCGGCGAACTCAACGAGATAGCGTGGCGAATTACCGCCAGTCAGCATTCCAGACGGAGAGATGACCACGGGAACCGTCCCACCAGAGAGCGGATCAGTGTCGGTAAGCAGGTTGTGGCGCTCTTCATCGTTCTGCGGAAATCCAGCCCCATCCGGGAGGAAAGGTCGGTCTTGTCCGCTGTTTTTCGCACGGTTGACTATCGTCTCGTCCATATAGGTGTCGTCCAACACGTAATCATGGTAAATTCCGGTCGCATCTTGCGCCATTCCGTCAACAGCAAGCTGAACCCGAGACTGAATATCGCTCGGGTGAGATATGAATCGCTCTTTGAATAATAATTGGAGGAGTTGAGCTCGGCCAACTGCGAACGTTGGAATCAGAACGGGTTGACGGTTCTCGACAGCCTGCTCGACAGCAGAGAAAAGGTCAGACCGTGCATCATGCATCGATGTGTGGCTATGCTGGCTCCCATACGTTGATTCCATCAGCAGAAGATCGGCACCGGGAGGTGCCTGTATATCTGGGAGGTGGGTTGCTCGACCGCCGATGTCGCCCGAGAAGACGACTCGATACCCACCTGTCTGAAGCATGAGCCACGCCGAACCGAGGAGGTGACCTGCATTTCCGTACTGGAAGATAAGTGGTTCTTCATCAGGTGTCGGAGCAAGCGCCTCAACGCGACCGCCTCCGAAGTCTACGGGTTCAAATCGTTCAAAGGTCGCCTCGAGATGTTGCCGGTCGAACTGTTGTTCGCGACCGGGACGTTGCGCCTCGCGTTTGTGTATTTTGAGCGAATCTTCGAGGAGGAGTTGTGCAAGGTCAATCGTCGGAGGGGTCGCCAGAATTGGCGCGTCATCGTCGAGGAGTCCTTTTGCTTCGAGGACGGGAAGCCCACCGCAGTGATCGACGTGCGCGTGTGTGAGGAAAACAGCATCGACCTGCTCTGGAGAGAGTCCTCTAAAGTCAGGGAACTTGTCGCCACCTCCTTGGTTCAGCCCGCAATCGACGAGATACGTTGTCTGCTCGGTATCGACTTGATAACAACTCCGTCCAACTTCGCGTGCCCCACCGCGAGGCGTGACAACCAATGGTGAATTTTCATTCGGCGTCACACCAAAGTGATCCAGCGGATCAAACTCCATTCCTGCATCGGTAGGGAGCCATGGTGTATCTGTATCAAATCCTGTCATACTCTTTCTTGCATATATTCAAGGAACTCGTTTTAGTACCATTGATTAGTCACTCTCCTACGAATCCTTGCTCCTCGATGTACGCACCGACTTCTCCAAGCGCAAGGTTCGGAGCATCGACTAGCGCAATCCGTCGCTTCTCTCCAGATGTCTTCTTCAGTTGCAGTCGAAACGAGGATTTATGGCCTAAGATAGCACCGCCATATGATTTACTTGCGGATGTCATCGCATTCGTAAATACAATTCCTGCGTTGTTGGCTCTCCCAATCACGTCGAGCTCATGCAGGTGTTTATTGAGCTTCTGCTGGCGTTCGGGAAGTTTCGACCGTCCTTGGTACTCGGCTCGAAAGTGATAGGTGAGCGAATCAACCACGATTAATCGGAGTGGAGAGTCTGTTTTCTTCAACTCTTGTGCTTTTTCATCGAGTTTTTCCACAGTTGCCATCTGTTCAGATGTATCGACAGGTGATGAAACAAGTGTCTGCTCAAGGATAGCCTCTGCAATAGAATCTACGTCAGCCCCAGTATCCAATCGCTCTGCAAGAGATTTCTGTAATCGTGTATCAAGCGATTCAGTCATCTGTACGATTCTCTCGGGATCAAATTTCCCCCGAGTATCGACGTAGACGGCACGTCCACCGAGTCCACCTTGTTTAGGGGGAAGATGAACCCGAATCGCAAGCTGGTGAGCCAGTGTTGACCGACCACTTTTCTCATTACCAAAAATTTCAGTGAGAGATTGGGTTTCAATCCCGCCGAAGAGGAGATCGTCGAGGTCAGGAATTCCAGTAGTAAGCTTTCCTGATTTCTTCCGACGACCGAGTACCTCGGTCCCCGATTCAAATCCACCGAAATTCGTCGCATCGTTCGCGGTCCGAATAATCTGTTCGGCGGTTTTCGTTGTGATGTTCACGGCGTTCGCTAACTCAGTTGGCGACGCGACTGCAATCGACTGAGGATTCTCGTAGCCAGCATCAGTTAGTTGAGTCTCGATAGTAGAATCGACATTCGGTAAATCGGTTAACTCTACTGTGGTCATTCCTGTATATTTTGAATCAAGTGATAAAAGAATATAGGGTCAAATCGTATGTATCGAGTGGAATTTTCATCGTCCATAAAGTCTCGATAGTCGCAACATCTAGAGGTACTACATTAATGTGGATACAGAATCGTTTTTGCGCGGTACAGCGGCTCTCTCTTTCGATTAAGAGGTGCTACAGTGACGTGGATATAGAATACTCCTGCAGGAATGGAACACCGAAACGCTCTGCGACTTCGCCATCATCGACGAGGAGTGGATCAGCAATGGCAGGGCAAAATCACGATACGTTCGCGTTCACTTTCATCAGCGAGTTTCAATCGCGTATCAGTAGTCTATTCAATACGTTGAATATGACTGTCTTTACCGTCTGCATTCTTGACGCCAGGGCCAAGTTCAACACCACCCATCTGCTTCTCCATCGTCTGGAGAATTTGTCTTGGATTAGCTTCGGTTTCGAGACCCTTTTCTATAACCCGTAGTCCATCAAGCATTGTCCCAAAATTTTCAACGTCCCAACGACCGAGACAGCTATGTGCGTTTTCTGGACACTGCTCGTCTCGGTGTGGAAGTGCATGAAGGTGAATTTCGTCCCCTTCGGTTACGAATGCCGTGTGCGAGCTAATACGAAAAGCGGCCCTACCATCGCCATGGAAATAATCGACCGCATCAGGGAGCGTGTATTGGTCTTTTTCTCCGAACGGTTGTCCTTCGTTTTCACTGTGGTACTCGTACGTCGTTCCCTTGATTTTTGTTTCTTTTAGCGTCATTGTTTATCTACTTCATACAAATCTATCTCCTTCAATATATCCACCGACTTACCCAGGAGCAATAGGCCGAACGGCGTATCCAAAACTACTCTCCGATGTCGTTGGCGGTTTGGAAGCCTGCGTCAGGAATTTCGGGTTCGTCGAGGTGGGTTGCGGTGGCAGACTCGCGTATCTCCTTGGCACGGTCACGAGTGGTCTCGGTGGCATCCTCAAGGCAATTTTCGACTTGTGCTTCGAGTTTAGCAATTCGGTCTGAAACGTCGTCTCGGTAATCCTTGAGTGCTTTGTGTTCAGCTTTTATTCGTTCATCCTTGGAGTCAGCTTCCTCACGGATAGTCGCAAGCTCTTGTTCTATGTCTTCATCGCGACGATCGAGCGCTTCAATATGATAGGCCAAGTACCCGAGGTGGTCTCCTAGAGCGCGTTCGTTGCTCATTGGCTCAAAGTACTTCTGGATGATTCAAAAATATATCTTTTTACTGAACTCTACGAGATACCGGTTACCTCTGAATGGGCTGGTAAATTGAGCGCCGCGACGAAGCAACCAGATTAACATACCCAAGCCAAATGCACCCGCTATCGGAGATACCGACAAATAAATCGTCGATCTATTCATCCGTCAGTTATTTCGTGGCTCTTGATCAAATTAATCATGATGTCAGAACAAGATCACGGTCGAGATAATGGAAGAGGAAAAAACGGCGAAGGTGGCACGGAAAACGAGTTCTACGACATTGACGAAACAGTTGTACTGGAAGGGGAAGGCAATTTCAGGCACTATTCTTGGCCGCTTTCCGTCGAAGATGGTGGTTCAGCGAAAGCAGTTATTCGGGCAATTTCCCGGACTGACCACCCCTTCAACACGTACGTAGTACCAGAAGATGAGCTCGAATATTTAGAAAACGGAGAAGAATTTTGGCGCGAATACTACGATTCACGGAGTAAAAAACTGAGTGATACTTTTGAATTCGGTGGTAAGGACGAAAAACCATACCGGCACTCAGACAAGTATCGACTAGTTGTTACAATGAACGACTCTAACTGGCGCAAAGAGCCAAAGCTTACGATGAAGTTCCGAATCGAAAAATAGGGTCTGCGTATCCAGCGTCGTCAGTCATCGTCTTGCTCCTGGTCAAGTTGGTGCCAGCCGGCGAACCACCCCCAGCCGATGTCACAGGCTTCGCATTCGGCGAATTCGACCGTCCGAGTCCCATCTGCGGTTGTACCCCACGCACCGCGCTCTATACGACGACCACACTCGATACAGTCCGGTGCGTCTTCTGGTCGGCGCTGACAACAGTACTCCGCGTCCTCCACGCTGTCGTGCATTATCCCACACTGGGGACAGTCGTAGCCGAATCGCTTTCGTTGACACGGGCCATCAGCGACACTGGTACCGATTGCGATTGGGTTTCAATGCCGTAGTGGCTTTTCTAGCTTCTGCGACTCGCTCATGGTTTGGGTATCGTCGCTACTGGATTCGTTTCAATGCCGTAGTGGCTTTTCTAGCTTCTGCGACGATGACGTGGACGTGGGGCGACCAATAGACCTGACTGGTTTCAATGCCGTAGTGGCTTTTCTAGCTTCTGCGACACCGCTTCGTTCGCAACGACCACGTCGTAGAGTGGTTTCAATGCCGTAGTGGCTTTTCTAGCTTCTGCGACGCCGCGAACCCCGTCACGGAGGGGAACGATGAGTAAGTTTCAATGCCGTAGTGGCTTTTCTAGCTTCTGCGACTGCGGGCATTTCAACGTTCACTTGCTTCTTGTCGTGTTTCAATGCCGTAGTGGCTTTTCTAGCTTCTGCGACCCATCGCTTTACCCAAGGCTTCACGGTTCTTCAGGAAGTTTCAATGCCGTAGTGGCTTTTCTAGCTTCTGCGACCGGGCGGGAGTCGCTATTCTACCACGTATATCCCAGTTTCAATGCCGTAGTGGCTTTTCTAGCTTCTGCGACATGATGAGCGACCCGCCGTACTTCCTGATTTTGTAGTTTCAATGCCGTAGTGGCTTTTCTAGCTTCTGCGACCAACGTTCTCGAGGGCGACCGAAGCGGCTTCCGCGAAGTTTCAATGCCGTAGTGGCTTTTCTAGCTTCTGCGACAACGACTCCGGTAGTTTGCCAATAGAGTGGTAGGTTTCAATGCCGTAGTGGCTTTTCTAGCTTCTGCGACTGATGGCCGACCATATCTCCGGACAGCGAATGCAGTGTTTCAATGCCGTAGTGGCTTTTCTAGCTTCTGCGACTATGAAGCAGAAATCGAGCGAGAAATCGAACGAATCGGTTTCAATGCCGTAGTGGCTTTTCTAGCTTCTGCGACGCGGTCAGCATTGGGTGCGATGGTGTCGGGGTGACCCGTTTCAATGCCGTAGTGGCTTTTCTAGCTTCTGCGACAAGCGCGAGGACGGCTGTGAGCATTTCCATGAATGCTGTTTCAATGCCGTAGTGGCTTTTCTAGCTTCTGCGACGTTCTGGTACTGCTCTTCCAGCAGTTGACGGCCAAGCTGTTTCAATGCCGTAGTGGCTTTTCTAGCTTCTGCGACGCGACTGGAAGGACTCAACGCAGTCCTCTTCCCGTTCGGTTTCAATGCCGTAGTGGCTTTTCTAGCTTCTGCGACAGCCATTTACGCTCCCAGTGGTCACGGTCACTAAAGAGTTTCAATGCCGTAGTGGCTTTTCTAGCTTCTGCGACTTAAGCCACTCTCCAATATCCAGCCCACCATCTCCGCGTTTCAATGCCGTAGTGGCTTTTCTAGCTTCTGCGACGCGCGCGACAGCATGGTGGCACGTCGAACGAGTGTTTCAATGCCGTAGTGGCTTTTCTAGCTTCTGCGACAGCGGTTGCCGGTGGGAGGTGAGGTCGGAGGGAAATGTTTCAATGCCGTAGTGGCTTTTCTAGCTTCTGCGACTTGGTGCATCGTCGCCGACCGTGCCGGTTGAGACATTGTTTCAATGCCGTAGTGGCTTTTCTAGCTTCTGCGACAGACCAACACCGGCTACGACCCGACCGGCGACGACCTGTTTCAATGCCGTAGTGGCTTTTCTAGCTTCTGCGACCTGCGTGTTCTCGCGTCATGCAGACGCACCACCGTCATGTTTCAATGCCGTAGTGGCTTTTCTAGCTTCTGCGACCAGTTGTTCCACCGGGTTCCGAATCATCCGAACACGTTTCAATGCCGTAGTGGCTTTTCTAGCTTCTGCGACAGGGGGTGAAATTCTACCGAGAGGCCCAATAAAGCTTTCTCTGCAACCGAAACCAGACCCAAATTTCATCGACCCCTGCCGTACAGAGAGTTTAAAAAGGTCGATGAAGAACTCACCTTAGCCGCGACTCGTCACACGCTCAGAGAACGTTCGACTGTTCGTCTGGCGGGGTCACTCCGAGGTCGGTGATGTTCCCCAAACATGATTCACAGAGGCGGTATATCCGAATCCGGTCGCCGTCTTCTGGGTCGATATGCGATTCCAACTCGTCCTGCAGTTCGACGCGCTGAGTCTTCGTTATTTCGAGTTCGAATACGCTGTACTGCTGCCACGCCCCGTATCGCTGGAGCGTTTGATAGACGCGGCGGCGGTTCGAGTCATCACTGACGTCATACACGATTGCGAGGCGCATGGTTATCGGGTGAATGTAAGCGCGTGGTAGTCGTCCAATTCACCGACGATGGCTTTCCGGAGGAGGATGACCTGCTGGCGAATCGCCTTTCTCCGACTCACCGAATAGTCGAAATACGGATGCGTGAACTCCTCTTTCATGTAGTTGTCAAACTTCGAGAGATAGGTTTTGAATGCCTCGTCACGAAGGCGATTGTCCCGATTGAAGTCGTCGTGGGTAATCGTTCCGCGATTCACGAGGCGAGTGACGAACGCATCGCAGAAACTCGTTCGGAACTCTTCTTGGAGGTCGAGCGCGAGCGACGGTTTTCCATGGCGGTCTGCATGCAGAACACCGAGGAAGGGGTCGAGGTTGTACTGCCGGAGGCCACTCAGTACTTCGTTTTTCATCATCACGTAAGTCAGCGAGAGGAGTGAGTTGATGTGGTCTTCCGGAGGCCGTTTCGTCCGCTTCTCGAACGTCCAGCCGTCTGCGAGTGTTTCGTCCAAGCGCGAAAAGTAGCGTTCGGCAGCCTCACCTTCGGTTCCCCGGAGCTCGTCCTTGTTCGTCGCGTTTTCAGCACGCACACCGAGATCTTTCAGCAAATCGGTTCCGTGAACCCCTTTCCGGCCGAGAAGCGTTCGTCCGTTGCGAATCTTCGCGGCAATCATCGCGCAAGCAATGGCGAGCTCATCGTCCGACGAGAGGGCGTATTGTGCGCGCCGAACCTCTGCGATGGTGTTTTTCTCAGGGACGAAACTCCCACGGTACTTGCCATGCTGGGTGAAATAGTTCAGGACAATGCCGTGTTCGTTCGCTCGTGCGACGAATGGTGTGCTGAAGTTCACCCCACCGAAGACGTTGATCGTGTCGAGTTGTTCCGTGGGATACGAAACGAGTTTGTCTCCGTCACCGTCCACATCCCAGACGACGATTCGGCCTCCATCGGTTCGAACCTGCGTTCCCTGTTTCGTGATGTAGACGACCGATTCATCGAACATTCCTTCAGTTGCTTTCATTGTGTATCTCCTGCTCGAATGCAGTGCCCGTTGCTTTGTCGGGTTCAAGCATCGCGGTTTCTTCTGGCATACAGTACTCGCGGGCCGAACAGGCCTCGCACTTTTTTCGATTGTCAGTAAGTGGTGGAACCGATTCGACAGACATCGACCGCATCGCTTCGATTTGTTCCTGAACCGTTTTGCGGTGGTTTTCAGTGATTGGAATATGCATCCGCTGATCGGTTTCGTAGAGGTAAATCGCCCCTTCACGAACAGATTCACCGAGATGTTCTTCTAGTAGCAGACAGTATCCTGCGAGTTGGAGTTCGTCGCTCCGATAATAGTCGCCACTTTCGGCACGTTTCCGTTCGACGGGAACGACTTGGTCATTACCGAGATCCAGCACATCGATCTTGCCCTTGAGTCCCAACTCCTCGGATTCGAGATAGAGTTCATTCAACCAGTTGCCGCGAGTCGACTGATTTTCGTGTTTCGTTTTGCCTTCAACCCGATAGTAGTTCCGTCCCTGCGTATTGTAGAAGTGTAAATACCAGTAGCGACGTGGACAGTAGCTGTATTGGTTGAGATCGGAGACGTTGACGAGTTCTGAAGTCATATTTGTCGGCGGTGAACCTCAATGGTCGGTGGTCCAGACCCCTCGTCACCAACGTCGATTTCGTACGTCGCTGTGGTGAGACGCCGTGGGACGATAGCGTCGGTGATGCGGACAACATCAAAGAATCGATGGAGAAGCTCGGTTGAAACGCCGAAATCGTCTTTTCGGCTCATGTGGTCGATTTTCGGGCGAATTTTGTCCTGGAGCGTTTTCTCGATCTTACCCGTCGGCTCGTCGTATCTCGTTGGTTCCGTCTCGTAAGCGGGGAGTCGGGCTGTTACAAGCGAAAGTGAGTTCTCGTCACTTGGCTTGACTCGGAGAACGGTTCCCTCTCGAACACAATCAATCTCGTACCCACGTAGTGTCCGACCGAGGTCGTACGTTGTCAGTCCGAGCCGGTCGCCGCGCGGATATTCGATTTGTGCCGAGAGTGAACGACCTCGAAGCCCCCGAAATACTTCGAAACATTCCTTTGTGAATTTGAGGAGTTTATTTACTTCCGCATCGTAAGGTTTCCCTCCAAGACCATCAATTGCGTCCAGTTCGTCGTTCACGTCCTCAATGAAATTTCGCCAGCGGCCGTACTGGTCGTTGTTGGATGCAAGGTCTTCGAATATTTCGGGATTAAACCAACCATAGCCATCTTCCCGGACTTCAATCCCATATGCACCTCGAAGCCCCATCAGGTCACCGAGGGCTTTTGGAGCCATTCGTTCTTCTTGCAAGCCATCGTATACTTGCTTGGTGAATGTCTGGAAATCGACATCAGTTCCCCAAGGCCCTTGTCCCAGACCGTAAATGTGGACTGTCGCCTCGGATGCTCGCCCAGCACGTCCAAATCGCTGGAGGAATGCACTGGGCCGGGTCGGATTTTCCATGATGAGCGTCTCTACGTCGTAGTCAAGCCCAACCTCACCCTTACTGGTCGTGTTCAGTATATAGAACGTTTCGTCGTCAAGGTCAACCAGATCATCGTTCGTGTCGAATCCATTATCTTTTTCGGTGTGTTTGAAGACGGTTTCATACTCGTCCGCCAGATAATCGTGAAAGTCGTTGCTGTCTTTCGCACTGTTGAACGCAAGTACGACACGGGGTTCATCGTGGTCGTCTGTTGTATTGATCTCTTCGTGGAGTAACTGCGCAACTGCATCGCGTACTTCCACGATTCGGCGTTCCTCGTGCCGAACAACTTCGACGCGCTGTCGAAACCGGTCTCCGTTTTCGACATACTCTGCTTCGATATTCTGTACGTCGAGTTGCAACTGCGTCCGAACGAACTCGACGAAATCTTCGTTCGGCGTTGCGGATGCGAGTATAATCTTCGGATCGACTTGTCGTTCCGAAATTATTTTGATTTGCAGGAGAAGTCCGCTTGCCGCCAGTGGATCGTAGAAGTGGAATTCGTCGTAGACGATGGCGTTGAAGTTGTCAAAAAATCGCATCGCATGATCACCGCTGTACATATCCTGAATCGTCGCTTGCAAAATATCAGGGTTCGTTAGGATGACATCGTAATCGTTCTCATACGTATCGAGGAAGCCAAGTAGGTTTTCAGTCCGTCTGTGAGCGTAGCCTTCCAGCGTTTCACCGTTCAATACGGCGGCATCGACTTCGGCATTCACGAACCGCTCGTGCTGTTGACGAAGCAATGCGTTCGTCGGATAGACGAGGAGTGTAGGTTGATGAACGCTTATAAGTTCGTGGAACGTCGCTGTCTTCCCCGCACCAGTGGGTGCGCGAACCACAGAAACAGGCGTATTTCCGTCGTGAACCCACTCGACAACGCGGTTTTGAAATGACCGTGCCTGATCGAAACCAAGATCTCTCAGTCCGTACTTCGCAGGTTCAGTCGCTAAGGATGCATCCCCGACGGTGAACTGATTCATTACAACACCTCCGGAACAACGTGTTCGCGAACGAACTCGGGACTCGCCCCGACGAAGTGCTGAAGTCGCGGGTCGTTTCCACGGCGGAACGCCGAACTGTGTTCCATTAATTCGGTGAGTGTACTCTTGTTGAGGTCATAGACCTCCGACAGTAGATACTTGTTGAGGACGAGGGTATCCTGCTCGCACTCTTGGGCTCGAAACTCACCGGTCTGTTTGACACCCATGCGGAAGAATGGGCGTGTAGGGATCGGTTTATCGCTCCAGACAGTAAACTCGAACGTCGACCCAGGGGCGAGTCCAATATAGTTTCGAATCGTCTGATAAGCCGCACCGGAGTCCTCCAAAATCGAGGGAACTGATTTGTCGCCAGTGATCTGTTTTGCGAGGTCTGTGTCGTTCGTCGTGAAGTTTCGCTCGGATCGGTAGTCCGTACTACGGAAGGTTCGTTCGTCGGCTTCCACCGCAACTGGCCGCATGTCCGAAACGAAAAACGACGCATCCCGTAAGTGCGAGTAATCCGGAGTCGTCGCACGCTCGCCGAGTTCGACGTATCGTTTCTCCATCTCGAAGTACCGATAGCCGAGTGCATGCATGAGCGCAGTTGCGGATAACGTTGGCTGTGTACGGATTGCACGCCCCTCCGAGCTGGAGTAGAACAAGGGCGTGTAGAGCGTCGCCTCAAACGTCCGTTCAATCATCGGTTTGGTTGAAGCTCTCCCGTGCGTCTTCCATTAGGTGGCTAAACTCCGCTTGGAGTATCTCATCGGCATCATCGGCTTCACGGGCGGCGACCGCATGGAGTTCGTGGAACCAGCTTGGGACATCCTCGGCACCCTCGAACGTACCATAAACATTCCAGTCGTCACGACGCACTGCTTCGATATACTCACCGAGGCTTTCTTCGAGTCGGTCGTCTTCACCGTGATATTCCAGTAGGAATTCACCCGTAGACAATGACGTGTCGTGGTCACCGAGAATGATGCCGAGAACGGTATTTCGAATGTTTCGCCCTGTCCGTGTCTCCCGTGCGCCGTACTTACCGGTGTTCAGGATATTGTGGAGTACGTACAGCAACATCGGTCCGGTCGCCGCTTCCAGCGTGATAAAGTGAATGAAGTCACTACCGGGCTGAACTTTCACGAAGTCGAACAAAGCCTGAGATTGGTTTTGCTCGTCGTCCTGCATTGTCCCAGTTTCGTAGACCGCATTCCGAGTTTCTTTGTTCATCAAGTCGTACTCGTTGTTCGTGTACGTGTAGCCCTCAACGACCCGAGACTTGATTGCGAAATCTTGGCTGCCAGTTCCAGCTAACCCGTACGTGAGCGTACCAACGTTTAGTGACTTATCAAGGTCATCGGGTTCGTTATAGGTGTAATCTTCGTGGATGAGCGAGCCATCCTCGTCCAGTCGCCGGAGTAGGTCAAGACCGGTCAGTCGTTCCTTGCTAGTGAACTTCTCGCCGTTTACCTGTGCATGAAGTTTGTCGTCGAACTCTTGTGTTTCCGCACGGTCGTGTTCCGAGTTCCGAAACAGAGTCGGTTCGGTCACATCGCGTCTTACGATGAGCGTGACGGACGGCTTTCGGGTTCGGTAGATGCTGTGCGATTCGACGAGTCCAGTATCGGGGTAATCAAGCGTCATTGTTGGTTTTCGAAGTGTTGGTCAACGGTATAGTAGTACGTGTTCACGAGCGCGTCTTCCCAGTCCGAGAGTTTCTTCAGGTCGGTGAGTTTTTCCTCTTCGAGGTAGGATTGAACGCTCTCAACGAACTGTTGGGCCTCTTCAGGATCTGGGTAGCCTGCATACTTTTCGCGGTGTGCTGCCGCATACACCTGTCCTTGAACGTATTCTTCCTGCTGGTCACCTTCCAAGCCTTGGCTCTTAGCAGTCAGAATCGCGTCAAGCGTTTCACGGAATATTTTCGTCTTCTTGTACTTGCTGTCGAGGCTGGATGTGCCGAGAAGGTCGATACCTCGTTCGGCAACGGTTTTCATATTCATAAGTGAATCTGCGTGGTAGTTCTCGAAATACTCCCGAAGATCCGGAAGTCGAGTAGCGTTGTCATGGTTGACAACAGCGAAGTTGGCGATGCTGTGGAACGTATCGCGGTCGAGATGCAGGTACGAATTCGATAAATTCGCGTCCTGCCCAACCATGCTCATGATTTTGAACAACTGGAGCGCACAGCGAAGGTGAGAATCGGTTCGCTCGTCCGTCACAAAGTCGGGAAGCGGGCCGAATCGTTCCACCTCGTCCAGTCTGAGGAGTTCTTGCGGTCGGGTGGCCTCCTCGTCAGTGAAAACCGTATCCGCGCTCTCGAAGCGCGTAAACGGTCGTCCTACGACCACCTTCATCCCGGCATCTTGGGCAGTTTGCATCACCTGCCGGATGACTGCCATCCGGTGGTTTTCACCCAACACGTAAATCGGCTGGATGAAATACTGCGAACTGACGAAGCTCGTAGTAACATCCGTATCATCTAGTTCGTCTGCATCTCCTTGGACGACGTTGCCTACTCGCCGACTACGGACTCGGACATCACCGAGGAAATCATCAAAGTAAAAGTACGCAACTTCAAGTGAATTGTTTGTACTTACGTCGCTTCGTTCACAGATGTCCGCAAGAAGCGCGTATTCCAGATTGCAGACCTCACAGATTGATTTATACTTCGCGTGCGGGGGAACCCGACGCGAATATTCCTGTGTCCGGTAAATTGCACTCAACCCTTTCTGATACTTCGTATCGGTCTCAGTTCCACAGAGGAAACACATTTCCTCTTTCACGCCGAGATCGGGCGTTATCAACCCCTCAAAGAATCGGTCAACGACTGACCCGATCGCATCGCTCTCTGGTTCAAGATCATCATGGAGTTCAGGACGAACCTCTCGAGCGAATGATTTGAGGAAATCAGCGTGTTCCTCGTAGTGTTGAACGAGATACGCCACGAAGTGGAGTTTGACTTTTTGGACACCCTGTTCGTCTTTAATCCGGTCGTAGGCGTCTTGCACGTCGGGGTCATCGAAGTCCGACCGACCATCAACGTAGACAGACTTTGCCAAAGTCGGGAAGTACTGGTTAAACTCATCGGGAATATACTCGAAAGGTTCAACGCCAGCAGATCCTCGCTCTAGCAAGTCACGGAACGCATCGGCGATAATTTCCTCCTTATCCTCGGGTTTAATTTCGACTTCCGAGAGGATATCGTAGTCAAATGAATTCCAGTTGAGTTTGCACGAGAACGAGAACTCAGACTTGGTACCAATGTTTTCTGCGGCGGATTTCTCAACAATCTCACGGAGGTCATCCCGCTCGATTGCCTCCCCGAGGTATAGAATCTCGTTCGGTGAACTCCCGATTACGACGCCGCTTGCTTTGCGGTCGGTCTCGCCAGCGATAACTTCTTTTGCCGTTCCTAGAAGCACATCGTTTAGCACCGGTTGTTCGAGTTCGGTGAACTCGATACGATGGACGGTTTTATCGCCGAAGTGTGTAGCGAGTTTGTGTTCAACGCCTTCAACACCGTCTCGAAGGGCAACAGAAGCAGTCTGGTCGCCAATACGGCAATACCGCGCTAAACCGGAAAATTCGGTGTCAGTACCGCGCGTCTCTCGACTATCCTCACGGGTTTCTGTCCGCTGGACGAGATAATGGAGGTCGTCACGGTAGCCATCGCCGAGAAATTCCTCGATACCGAAGTCGTCGCCCTCTCCTTCTTCGGGATTGAAATAGTAGTCGAACGCCTCACTGGAGTTTCCATCCGCATCGAAACCGTACGCCTCGCGCACGTACTTGTTTGTATCGTGGAGTGCGAGTGCCGATGCGAGGACTTTGATGTCTTCCTCGTAATCTGCGACATCCTCATCAGTGCCAACCGCGTTAAATACGAACGTATTCACGCCGATGGTTACAGCGTTGAGGATGTGCGCTGCAAGCGAGGAGTTCGCCGATGAATCGACCTTGGCATCGTATGCACCTGCGGCGTTGATGACGTTTTCGTAGAGGTTTTGACCCTCAACAAGCCATTTGTGCGCCTTGTAGGTGTCACGGTGTTTTGAACTTTTTAATTCCGACATTTTTAAACCTTCTTTACAGTGGATAGTGCCACAACACGTCGCCCAGGCTTTTCTTTCTTTGAATTACAATTTACAATTTGATATTCGTGTCCAGTCTTAAGTGGTATCCCGTCTCTTACAAACTCAACTTTTTCCCCAGTTTCCAGTTTCATCAGACCGATTTGATTATCTTGGCCGGTTTCCTGTTGATAGATCCCTCGCACTTGAAAAGACATTCCGAGTAAGTCTGATGCTTGAATTCCCATTATATCTGAATAGAATAGACCCACGATATTAAATCTAGGGTGAAGGGAGTTAGCCTCATTCTCTCCCTTTCCACGGGAATTATATAGTGTGTTAACAAATGAAGTACTAGGGAGTCTACAAGGGATTGAAACAAGGGCGTTAGCCTCGATATCACTGAAAACCCGTGCTTGGACTCCCAAATTCAATATCATAGATTCACCTGCACATTTCCACAGCCTCGAGCAACTGCACTTCCGACGCCGGAATATTCGCCGAACAGAGCCAGGGCGACGACTGCGTTCTGTACGCTCTCGCTTGCATCCTTCAGCGCATACTCACAGCGACCAGTGAA
Source organism: Haladaptatus cibarius D43 (assembly GCF_000710615.1). Classification (NCBI taxonomy): domain Archaea; kingdom Methanobacteriati; phylum Methanobacteriota; class Halobacteria; order Halobacteriales; family Haladaptataceae; genus Haladaptatus; species Haladaptatus cibarius. The sequence goes on from NZ_JDTH01000008.1 coordinate 47,996, forward strand.
TCCCTGCCGGAAAATTGCACGGGATTCGTCGTCCTCGGTTCGAATGCGGTTCACCAGAACGCTGTGGGTATCGTACGCTCGTGCATCAGGTTTCTCGATTATATGTGCGAGCACGTCCTCGTCATCGATTGCGAGTTCGTGTTCGTCAGGAGCGGTACGATTCCATTTTCCACAGAGCGACTGGAAAACGGCGCGGCGGTGTGGAAACATTGTCGTCACGTCGCCCGCTTCCTCGATGCAAGTCGGGGTACGAAACTCCATTTCGATGGACGGATTGTCGTACTCGCTCGCCTGCGCGAGAAGGGCTTCGTGGCTCGTGTTTTCGCTCTCGAAAATCTCGACGTGGAGCGTTCCGTTCGTCAACTCCAACTCGTTGCCGTCCAACACGAGCGCACTCACGAGTGACTGAAAGATGTCGTCGTCGCGTGAATCAACGATACCCAGCGACAGTTCGTACGAGCGGTCGCTTCGAACCGTTTTGTGATAGTCGCGGTTGCTGTTTCCAAACACACCAAGAAGACCGCTACTATGCAAACTGCCGAGCGGAGAGTCGTGGATGTGTTCGCTCACAGCTGCATCAACGTCATTGAGCGCCGCTAACAGCGCGCTGTAGACAGAGTACCCATCAGAGATGGGAACCGGAAACGTCTCCGTTGGGCGCACTGTGAGTGTGATCCGCCGAAGACGATGAGTGCCGGTCGTCGGTGTGGGAGTTGTCTGCGACACGTTCTCCTTTCGAGGCGGAGATGTGATAAATCTACTTAGTGAATTACACGATTACAACATACTGCAACACAGAACAACGATTGCATTCAGATGCGACGATACTATTTTCACGCGATACACCAACCACACCCATATGCGAACCTACATCTCGCCAATCGGCTACGACAGTCGGCGCGTTACCCGACCCATCCTGAGTAACGGTCTCGACGAAGGTGACCAGATTATTCTGTTGCGCCCAAACACCGAGAACGACGACCAGCGGGCCCGGAGCGCTATCCGAGATGTAACAGACCTGCTTGAAGAAATCGAGCCAGACGTGCAATTCGACAAAGAGGAAATCACATATGACGACCTCTCGAGTGCAGCATTGGAATGTAGCGATATTTTGCAGGCTGCAGACGGTGACCTCGTTGTAGCGCTTACAGGAGGGGCCCGCGAAATCCTCATCCCATTCGCACTCGCGTCGTTCATCCACGCTCCACGGATTCACCAGACGTTGACCTTCAGCGATGTTGATCAGCGTGTCCGCGAGTGGTCACTCCCGGTGTTGCAGGCACATGTGCCACGAAAGGCACACCAAACGCTGGCAGTGATTGCCGAGGCAGACGCCCCGCTTTCGATGTCCGACCTCACCGAGCAGATCGAGCAGTCGAAAAGTACGGCAACTCGCCACGTCGAGACCTTGGCGGAAAACGAGGTGGTCACCACATTTAGAGACGGGAAAACGAAGTATGCCGAAATAACATTCACAGGGGAGTTGTTGCTTCGCGCGGGCGCGTGAGAGCCGGGGTCTTCATCGACCTTTTTAAAGGCTCTGGACAGCGGGGGTCCATGAATTCCGCCCGTAAAATGCGACTGTGAGAAAGCTTTATTGGGGCTCTCGCCGAAATTTCACCCCCTGTCGCAGAAGCTAGAAAACCCAGAACGGGATTGAAACCGGTCTACACGTCACGTCCCGTCCAACGTGTCACCAGTCGCAGAAGCTAGAAAACCCAGAACGGGATTGAAACAAAACAACCCTTACAATCCCTCAAGAGACCGAACAGAGTCGCAGAAGCTAGAAAACCCAGAACGGGATTGAAACACTATTTATAATTGTTGGGAAGTCTTCGACTGCATCTGGTCGCAGAAGCTAGAAAACCCAGAACGGGATTGAAACTCGTCGTAGACGACGCTGACGACGTACTCGCCGAGTCGCAGAAGCTAGAAAACCCAGAACGGGATTGAAACCCGTCGATGCCGACGCTCCGCTTGCGCAAGTTCGAGCGTCGCAGAAGCTAGAAAACCCAGAACGGGATTGAAACTCGTGGGTCAGAAGAGCATCGCACCCCCGACAACGTCGCAGAAGCTAGAAAACCCAGAACGGGATTGAAACTATTGACGAAGACGACGACGGTGCCTGTGACCACCGTCGCAGAAGCTAGAAAACCCAGAACGGGATTGAAACTCCGGACCAAGGATGCACCCACATCATTTTGCTCCGGTCGCAGAAGCTAGAAAACCCAGAACGGGATTGAAACTCGTCTCTTTGAGTGAAGCGATGTTGCTGGCGACCGTCGCAGAAGCTAGAAAACCCAGAACGGGATTGAAACAACTCTGTTTGAACAGTTGTGTTTCCGTCTGAATCAAGTCGCAGAAGCTAGAAAACCCAGAACGGGATTGAAACGGATTCCTTCTTGTCACGGATGTTCTCTCGCTTCTCAACGAGGTCGCAGAAGCTAGAAAACCCAGAACGGGATTGAAACTCGCGTGTCCTGATTGCATCGAAGAGATTACGGGAACTGTCGCAGAAGCTAGAAAACCCAGAACGGGATTGAAACGGAGTGCCCTTGTTCGAGCCATTGATGTTTGCATAGTCGCAGAAGCTAGAAAACCCAGAACGGGATTGAAACCGGAACTCGTGCTTGTCGTCTCCGAGTCGTCATTCGTGTCGCAGAAGCTAGAAAACCCAGAACGGGATTGAAACGCGTAGGTCGTAATACTCGGTACTGTCGTGAATCAGTGTCGCAGAAGCTAGAAAACCCAGAACGGGATTGAAACTCGGCGTCGTCGGAGTCGTCGGAGTCGTCGGAGGTCGCAGAAGCTAGAAAACCCAGAACGGGATTGAAACGGGTCACCCCGACACCATCGCACCCAATGCTGACCGGTCGCAGAAGCTAGAAAACCCAGAACGGGATTGAAACTCCAACCGTGTCTGAAGGTGCGCAAGAGTCCCCGCGTAGTCGCAGAAGCTAGAAAACCCAGAACGGGATTGAAACAATGCACAAAACGGCTCGCTCCGCGTGCTGGAACCGGTCGCAGAAGCTAGAAAACCCAGAACGGGATTGAAACTATTTTGTCGCCTGCTCCACCCTCCTCGAATCGGTGTCGCAGAAGCTAGAAAACCCAGAACGGGATTGAAACAACGGTTATTCCGCTCATCTTTTCCCTCTGTGTTTTTGTCGCAGAAGCTAGAAAACCCAGAACGGGATTGAAACTTTACACCCATTCTCGGGATTGTTGTACTGCATATCCGTCGCAGAAGCTAGAAAACCCAGAACGGGATTGAAACTTTGAAGGTCTTGTCATCACCGAAGCGAAACTCGTTGGTCGCAGAAGCTAGAAAACCCAGAACGGGATTGAAACTCGTCATCCACGGCGACACGCTCAAAGTCGAACGGCGGTCGCAGAAGCTAGAAAACCCAGAACGGGATTGAAACGACAGACAGGGGCGGGGACAAATCCGTCTTGGTCTGGGTCGCAGAAGCTAGAAAACCCAGAACGGGATTGAAACGCTGTGGTTGTCGTGCCGCGTTTGTGCATTTGAGTCGCAGAAGCTAGAAAACCCAGAACGGGATTGAAACGGAGCGGAATCACCCTCGATTGTTCAAACAAGGAGGGTCGCAGAAGCTAGAAAACCCAGAACGGGATTGAAACAATCTGATGTCGTACTCAGTGACGCTCACTGCGGGTGTCCTCGTCGCAGAAGCTAGAAAACCCAGAACGGGATTGAAACTTGGGCCAACTGCCCGAGGAGTCGTTCACGTCGGTCTGTCGCAGAAGCTAGAAAACCCAGAACGGGATTGAAACGCGAAGGGGCAGAAGGCGCTCTCGCAAGACCGTCGAAGTCGCAGAAGCTAGAAAACCCAGAACGGGATTGAAACGTACACCCCGGTGCGGTCACATCGACCAGCGATGCGGTCGCAGAAGCTAGAAAACCCAGAACGGGATTGAAACTCTTCTGGTTCTGTCATGGATTCGTCTGTCTGCGAGGGTCGCAGAAGCTAGAAAACCCAGAACGGGATTGAAACAGTTCGGGCGTGACAGGCGTCCCGTCCTCCGTTTCGAGTCGCAGAAGCTAGAAAACCCAGAACGGGATTGAAACAGTTCGGGCGTGACAGGCGTCCCGTCCTCCGTTTCGAGTCGCAGAAGCTAGAAAACCCAGAACGGGATTGAAACGGATCTCCTGAACGGTGGAGTACGACCCGCTGGCGGGTCGCAGAAGCTAGAAAACCCAGAACGGGATTGAAACGGTCGACGGACACGACGCCGAGCGGCCCGCGCGGGGTCGCAGAAGCTAGAAAACCCAGAACGGGATTGAAACGCTGTGCGTCCTGTGGCGGCACGGTCGAAACTGGTTTGTCGCAGAAGCTAGAAAACCCAGAACGGGATTGAAACCGATTTCTGCCATTTGAGACCTCTTAGATGATGTTGAGTCGCAGAAGCTAGAAAACCCAGAACGGGATTGAAACTGCTGGCCGTCGGTGACGGTCGCGGTCGCGGTCGGCGCGTCGCAGAAGCTAGAAAACCCAGAACGGGATTGAAACCGGTCTGCATCGTTCGCGGGACGAAGCGCGTGGGGTCGGTCGCAGAAGCTAGAAAACCCAGAACGGGATTGAAACGAGAACGCGGCGGGGTATGGCACGTCGTTGACTGAGTCGCAGAAGCTAGAAAACCCAGAACGGGATTGAAACTGACATCCAGCGGGTTACACGCCCGTTGTACGAAAGTCGCAGAAGCTAGAAAACCCAGAACGGGATTGAAACAGGATGGCGAGGAGTCCGGTTTCAGCAGGGGAGACAGTCGCAGAAGCTAGAAAACCCAGAACGGGATTGAAACTCTGTCATTCGCCATCACCCGACAGTTTCGCCATCGGTCGCAGAAGCTAGAAAACCCAGAACGGGATTGAAACAGTGTGCTACATCGAAGGCATTCCCACGCTATCTCCTCGTCGCAGAAGCTAGAAAACCCAGAACGGGATTGAAACTCGTCATGACTCAGTTGTGGGGTTGTGTTGACTGTCGAGTCGCAGAAGCTAGAAAACCCAGAACGGGATTGAAACCTGGAACGACACCGCCGCGTCCAGCATCACCCGCAGTCGCAGAAGCTAGAAAACCCAGAACGGGATTGAAACAGGAGTGCGCCGGTCTTCTCGTCCATTCCTCGTTCGTCGCAGAAGCTAGAAAACCCAGAACGGGATTGAAACTGATTCACCCGTGAGTCCATTATTAAATATTCCTGACGTCGCAGAAGCTAGAAAACCCAGAACGGGATTGAAACTGCATGGCGCGCGCACTCGTCTCAACGGCCTTGCGGGTCGCAGAAGCTAGAAAACCCAGAACGGGATTGAAACATGTGACCGGAAAAGTCGCGCTTCCCTACGGGGTCTTGTCGCAGAAGCTAGAAAACCCAGAACGGGATTGAAACCGCTATCAACCGGATTCGAGACGCAAACGACCAGGTCGCAGAAGCTAGAAAACCCAGAACGGGATTGAAACTTGCGTCCGGCAAGGGGGTGTCCTCGCGGTACTCCATGTCGCAGAAGCTAGAAAACCCAGAACGGGATTGAAACTGAGGCAGACGACTACAACCTTCGAGTCCCCGGATTGGTCGCAGAAGCTAGAAAACCCAGAACGGGATTGAAACAGCAGTTCGCTGTCGCGTCGGACGCCTCCCCACGGTCGCAGAAGCTAGAAAACCCAGAACGGGATTGAAACTCTTCTGGTTCTGTCATGGATTCGTCTGTCTGCGAGGGTCGCAGAAGCTAGAAAACCCAGAACGGGATTGAAACTCTTCTGGTTCTGTCATGGATTCGTCTGTCTGCGAGGGTCGCAGAAGCTAGAAAACCCAGAACGGGATTGAAACTGGCAGAGTTCGAACTTACGTTCGAGGTCACCTAGTCGCAGAAGCTAGAAAACCCAGAACGGGATTGAAACCGGACTGGCCTCCCTGCTCCCCCGACGTGCCTGTCGCAGAAGCTAGAAAACCCAGAACGGGATTGAAACCATTTGTAAACGGTCATTGTTCTATTTCCAAATGTTCAGGGTCGCAGAAGCTAGAAAACCCAGAACGGGATTGAAACTCATCGCCTGCGTCGGTCGCACTCGCCGTCGCCTGGTCGCAGAAGCTAGAAAACCCAGAACGGGATTGAAACATGTGTCGGACTTGCAACATCGTCACGGAGTTCGGTCGCAGAAGCTAGAAAACCCAGAACGGGATTGAAACCGGATAAACACGATTCCGCTGTCTGTTCGCCCAGACGAGTCGCAGAAGCTAGAAAACCCAGAACGGGATTGAAACTGATTAAAGGAATGCGTGATATTGGTGAAATGCCAGTCGCAGAAGCTAGAAAACCCAGAACGGGATTGAAACAGGTCTTCGACTACCGAACGGAGGTTGTTGTCTCTCGCGTCGCAGAAGCTAGAAAACCCAGAACGGGATTGAAACGCGTTGGTCATCGTCGGATTGCTAGTTGTTATCGACGGTCGCAGAAGCTAGAAAACCCAGAACGGGATTGAAACCGGGAGGTATCGCCGGTTGGTGTCAGGGTGGCGGAGTCGCAGAAGCTAGAAAACCCAGAACGGGATTGAAACGACTCTGCGAAACTCAGAGCGTTTGGCGCGGTCGTGTCGCAGAAGCTAGAAAACCCAGAACGGGATTGAAACACCGCGACATGAAGTTCGGGCGTCACGAGGGCAAGAGTCGCAGAAGCTAGAAAACCCAGAACGGGATTGAAACAGGTCTTCGACTACCGAACGGAGGTTGTTGTCTCTCGCGTCGCAGAAGCTAGAAAACCCAAACCGGGATTGAAACGAAGAAGCGAAAGAAATCTCGAAATCGGCAAGCGCAAGTCACAGACGCTAGAAAGCCCAAAAAGGATTGAAACAGTTCCAACTCGCCGTTCTCAACGCCGCGAATCGGGTTACGGAAGCTAGAAAACCCAGCACGGGATTGAAACCGGATCAAGAAGGCGCTCGACGAGACGCTAATGAAGTTATGGAAGCTAGAAAACCCAGGACGGCATTGAAACCATTGTGATGACCCGGTACCGTGGAGTTCCGGTTCAGTAGATGGTGCAACTCGAATACTGGGCCGCAGGCGAGTGGCGGGCCGTCGCGCGCTTCGACCACGACGGGGCGGGGCGGGCTACCGGACTGCAGTTCGGAGCGGCCTGCACATGGACATTCACCGACCCGATGGGACGCAGGTGGGGAAGCGCCGTGATTTTCCCGAGATTTCGCGTGCCGAAGGGCCGCGCTTTGCGGAAGAGTATTTACGACGCCACCACGAAAGATTAATCAGGAGGTTCGAAACGTGGCTGTAGAAGACCACCCCAACAGTGTACGCGAGTTCATGGAACGCGAATCGGACGAGTACGAGCCAGCCAGTGACGACCAACTGGACGACTGGCTTGCCGAGGCTCCTGACCCTGACGAGATTTTCGACGCCATCGAAGCCGACTACGGCTGTCCACCCGACAGTGCCCGTGACGAGTCACAGAGCGGCTACGACCCAACAGAGCACTAGCTGGGTGGTTCCACGGTTCTTACAGCACTAAAAAAGTGAGCTAGTTGTAGACACTAGAAAACTCAGCACGGGATTGAAACTTGAGACAAATCGTTCCCACCTGATAACCCGCGTCACGTCGCAGACACTAGAAAACCCAGAACGGGATTGAAACACCAGTTTGATAAATCCAAGCGCCTGTCCGAGCCGTGGTCGCAGACGCTAGAAAAGCCACGACGGCATTGAAACTAATCACCCCCCGAAGCGGTTGAACCACGATGTTCCAGTCGCAGAAGCTAGAAAACTCAGAACGGGTTTGAAACAACCGGCTCTTGGTTCGTCAGCGGCTTTGCCCGTAGAATAGAATAACCATTAAAACTAATTACATTGGATTCATCCAGTTACAGAAGAATATTGGCGAAGTGCACTATATCAAACACTACTTGAAACAATCAAAGATAAAATTGGAAACCTCGACGCCGACGATCTTGAGTAACATGACGGGTAACAATGCCTGATGAAACTCCGATGTCGATTACGTTGACAAGCGCAACGCGCGAAAAGGAATTTCGGCTCTTCAGCGAACCCGTGATCTATGAGCGGCTCCGGTCGTTAGACGGAATGCTCTGGCGTGATGTGACCAACAATCGCTACCATCTGCTAACGAACGAAAATCGTCACGACGGACGGACGACAACGCGGAAGACGATTGTTCTCACTTTTACGTTTGAGGACGAGGAAGTTATCGTAATTGGACAGCATCACCAACACATAAACTACCAGGAATCGACTCAGTACGAACATTACCACAGCGTAGATTCTCTATTAGAATTAATAATGATTGAGAGTGGCGAGGCCAACGCCGACGATCTTGACTAGGACGAGTAGTTCATCTCTATCGCTAGATCGAATTTTGCGAAGCTTCTTACGTAATCACACGCCTGTATTATTTACCAGGGAAATAATTCGGTGACTCCAACGGCGAACGTCCTCGGATAGTGTTAAAATGGTCAGAGATGACTCTGGAAGTTTGGTTCAACCCGCAACTTGAGACAGTCGGAAACAACGATAGAACGGTATCAGAAAGAGAACAATCGTTTTTGACTACTGCAGACTGCTAGTCTGACTTTTGCATTTTCCGGATTCGATAGCTCTGGAATATCAGCGGAAGTCCTAAAGAGACAATAAGAATCGCTATTAACAGAGCCTCGAGGTCTGCATTAAAGCTGTCATAGGCACCTGCATAGTATGCTCCAACCCCAGCAAGCGTGATGAGGATGCCAAGTCCAACCAAGTATCGTGAGTTGATTTCCATGTGTTCTAGTACAGCTTATTCGCTATATTTATTGCTTTTTTCACGAACCATACTCAAGACATTTACCGCAAGTGATGGAGGAGAACAATTCCACACGTCCCAGTCCAACAGCCAATGCAGAGGATCGCATCGGGAATCGTGGTCGCAACATAACAGAACCACGCACAGGCGGGCCTATCCCCTCAGTGTTCAGTGGGCCACACGGCATCGCTCGCCCGGCGCGTACTTGCGTTCGTAAACCAACCGTTCGAGACCATATGGAACATGCCCGAAACAGTCGCTCTCGGACATACTCACCCTTCAATTCCACGAGCAAGACCGCCGTTCGGTCGTCGCTCCGAACAGTGTCTATCCGACTACCGTTGTACATGGTAGGTATCGAAGCCGCTGTACTCGTCTTTCTCAACACGTCAAAACGCGCCGTCAAATAGAACCGAACCGCCGTGGTCGGCCTTTTCATCCGCTTATTTCATGAATCTTTCCAGTCTATCAACAACTGAGTGACTGGTCACCCCGGTAGGTAGACCATAGTAATCTTTCAAGTAATCTCGCTAAGAATATCTTAGTATAGGAATACATGCCGTTCACCGCTATAATTGACGGCGAGTTAACCGCACCTCATGCGGCCGAGAAGAGCGATTCAGCGGAGTGCCCTGCCTGTGGGAACCAGCTACGAATCCGGGATTCACATCAGAGAGACGATTCCTTCGTTGCGCGCCACTTCTGGCACCCGACCACACCGCCGGATGGTTGTGCTGGCGTCGGTGGAGAATCAGCAGAGCATCGGAAGATGAAGTCCATCGCCGCCTCGAAAGCCAGTTCCGTATTCGCGGGCGCAACCGTGTCCATCGAGCAGGACGTGGACGACCGACGGGCGGACGTACTCGTAGAATTTCCTCGTGAGCATAGCCGCCACGGGAAGGGACTCGCTATCGAAGTTCAGTACAAACACGACTCGAAGGATACCGAAGCTGTCGAGTCGACGTTCCATTCGAATGGCTACAGCGTACTGTGGCTAAACACGGATCACTTCAGCGACCGTGACGTGAACCTCGGCGATGGAACACTCGCGGCGTGGTGGCCGACGCAGGTTCCAGACATAGGCGAATGGTCGGGTTTTCACAACATCGTCACGTGGCTTCGGCAGGCACAGAGTCCAGCGGTCGAACGGGAAATTCCGTTCCCAGACGAGCTATTTTCCGAGGCCCATGCGTTGCTCTGGGCCGAGAATCTGTATAGACTGCATGACAAAGGGGACGGGAGATTTTCGATTTTCAGTACGTCGCTCTTCGATAGCGGGCGAACGAAGAGCGACATCGGACTGGCTATGGATGGATCGGGTGGACCGAGTGTGTTCATCCGAAAGACTCGCCGTGGCGATGTCGAATACGAAGCGGATCCAAATCTATTCCGACGAACTCGAAAACTACGTCGTCTCTCGAACATTCTCGAATCGTGGGATCCAGAACGACGGCAGAACTGGGCATCGAGGCAGGTTGGAGTGGAACCTAAAGATTGGGTGGACGTGTGGGAAACTACAACTGCGATGTATCGCTTGGCCCTTCTCTGCCGAGCAGATACCGGAGAACCAGTGGTAGTCTTCGAGGACCACTACCAAGGACAGATTACGGCGATGGTGGAGCCGCAGCTAGCGTCTGCAAATATTCGGAGGGTGATTGAAGCGTGCAAACGGATTCAAGAGGTACAGAAACAACGATACAGAAACGAGAGCACCGATAGAGAGACGACGTAGAACAGCGTACACCCTCTGGAGCTGCTTGAACCGATTCCGCGAACCTCATAGTATTAATAAACAGGAGGTTGTGTAGGCCAGATTTTCTCGACCTAAATTTTATCTCAATGTGTGTAAGTGAATCAGTGAATCCATGAGTTACTGAAATCAGGATGCTTTGAATTTGTGACAAAAAGGATTCTGTGAATCCAATAACGAAGTGACTAACGAGGTTCATTGAATCCATGAATCAATGATTTATAGAACCAATGAATCCAAGAAGCACTGAGCCAGTGACACAGGGAAATCCAGATATTCAGAATCGAGGAATCATAGAATCAATGATTCAAAGAGCGTGGAAAATACAGAGTTAATGAATCAAAGAATCAGTGATTCCCCATAGGCAAACCAAATTTTTAGACTTCAGTAACCTAAACTGCTTAATTAGAACTTTTAAAATCAAAAAGCACAACGAAATGTCTGACGTGGATTTATGAGTCATTGATTCAATGATTGAATTATGACCGAGTCACCTCGTGGATGGGGCGTCGCACCATCAACCGGCATCCCCACTATCGCCTTCGGCAATCAGAAAGGCGGGACTGGGAAAACGACGGCAACGATTAACAGTGCCGCCGCGCTGGCCACTCACGGCCACAATGTTCTTGCGATCGATATGGATCCCCAAGCGGACATGACAAAAGGACTTGGGCTAGGTCCGGGCGACGACAACGACCCGTCGAGCCCGAAGAACGACCTGCCAAACACACTCATCACCGACGACGCAAATCTCCTAGACGTTCTCGTCGACAATCCACGCACGCACGACACGAGCCTTTCGGAGATCGTAATCGAGGCCGACGAGTACGACCACCTGAACTTCGACCTGGCTCCCAGCCACAAGGACATGGGTCTCGCACGAGATTGGATGGACGATGCGAACGCCCGTCTTTCGTTGAAACTTGCCCTCGAAGAGTTGGTCGAGGATGGATACGACTATGATTTCATCCTCATCGATTGTCCCCCCGACCTCTCAGTTATGACAGACGCAGCGTTCATCGCAGCTCAGAACGTCTTTCTGGCAGCACAAACTCAAGCCACATCACGAGACGCTCTGGACGACCTCTGGGACCAGCTGGAGTCCATTGAAGACAATCAGCAGATCGAGATTGCAATCGTCGGGCTTCTAGCGAATATGTACCGTGACGATGGTCAGTCCCAAAAGTTCCTGAACGCGTTCGACGAGTCGTTCGCCTCAATGGCACCGATTTTCAAACTCCCAATGCGGGTGGCGATACAGCGCGCGTGGGACAACGGACGAGATATCTTCGAATGGGAGGACGCAAACGACCAAGGCGTAGAGCGTGACCTCTTCCTAGAAGTCGCAGAGACGATGGAGCGAGCGTTCGACAAAGCACAGGTGGAGGCATAGTATGCCTCGAGGAATGGACGAGCGATTCGAGAACCCCTCCGACGAAGTAGAAGAGGAGGACGCAATCACGGACGAAGAGACCGCAGAATCGCCGTCGGAATCAGAAGAACCCCGCCGTGAAACTGCAGGAACCGAGCAACACAAGACTACCTCTACGACCGATACTGACTCGTCGACTGCCGAGCCAGAGCAAACAGACGACGAACCGTTGAATATCCGCGAGGATTGGGATTCAGCTACGATATACGTCGAACCGGAGCAGAGTGAAGACATCGAGATCACATTCACCCGCCTCAAGAAACAGCTGAAACGCGAGAACACCACGCTGGAGAAGAACAAACACTTCTATCGCGGTGTTTTCGAAGTGGCGTTTGGTGAACATCAGGAAGAAACGAAGGAAAAGATTCGCGAACTAGCAAAGGAAGACAACGATCAATGAATCATTGATTCACAGAACCACAGATATTATGAGCCTGACATCTCCATGAGATTCGCAGTATCGACTCTCCATTACTCCTTTGGAAGTCAGGATTAATTGTCACCCATATATTATTGAGTTAATAGCGGCTTCGCTGCTTTCTTCTGAATATCGGTGGCTCGAAATCCCAGAGGGTCACCCCTATCGATTTGTTGTGTGAAAAACCACCAAGACGTATAGAGACACCTCTATCGACTTGTTCATATCAATGAGGGAGCTGGGGTCACCGACAACGCCCACACCCCTATCGATTTGTTCGAGAAACACGTTACTGTCTGAGCTGTGCGTTCACGATGGTGCGGAGTTCGTCATCGTGGACGTCATCTAGGCGCGAATCTTCCCGAAGCGTCTCGATGATGGTTTCCGGGTTTTCACCAAACGTGAACTCAAGATAGCTGCCCGAGTGTGGCCCTTGGCTCTTCCGTTCTGTCTCAACCAACGAATACGTCGTGAGTTCCTTCATCTTATTCACGTACGTCTCCTGGTGGTACTGATCCGAACTAAGGGTACCTGTTAGGTACTGATATACTCGGTACCCGGTCGGGCTTTTCGCTGCACCAGTTCCGGTTTCACGTGCCACAGCCGCAGTCGCGAAAAGACAGAGCTTCTTCTGCGTGCTAATCCCACGAGTTACCTCTAACACGCGGTTTTTCTCAACCTTATCTTGAGCTTCTCGAACGTGCTCCTCACGGACTTTGTCCGCGCCTGTTCTTTCTGCAATCGATCCCGCTGTTCGCATCAGATCGATCGCCTTCCGTGCGTCCCCATTGGTTTGTGCGGCGAATGCTGCTGCGAGCGGGATGACATCATCACTGAGTGCATCCTCGTGGAAAGCATCTTCTCGGGCCTGGAGAATTTCCCGGAGTTGATTGGCGTCGTAGTCGCTGAAGTGGACATCTTCAGGAGTAAACGAACTGAGAGCACGGCTACCGACGCTCTCCATCATCTTCGTATCGTTAGTAATGGCGGTTACGGAGACCTGAGCATTGATCTCATCGGTGCTTCCAGCACGAGAGAGCTGATAGAGAAGGCGGGAGAAAGCTGGCTCATCCTTATCGCGACGACCGACAAGCATATCGAGTTCATCGAGGATGAACACGACGGTATCGTAGTGTTCGTTGATGAGACGATAGAGTTCGCGCCATTTTTTCTTGTTTGGAATGCCGTGTTCGGGAACGTCGACAGTCGTTCCGATGTCGTTCGCCACCTTTCGGACAAGTTCATAGACGGTTGCACCGAGGGTACCTACATTCTGGCAGTTCATCTGGATGACGCCAAACCGAATATCGCGACTTTCGCAAAGTTCGACGATGTTTTGACAGACGGCGTTAATGATCAGAGATTTCCCGGTTCCAGACGGTCCATAGAGGAGGAGATTCGGTGGCCGCTCGTTACTAATCGCGACGCGAAGATGCTGAGTAATATCGGTGAGCTGTGTATCACGACCGACGATCCGTTCCTCATCGACGATCTCGTTCGGTTCAAGCAGAGAACGGTTCTTGATGAGACTCGCTGTTTCCTCCTGTTCGAGGATGAGATCTTTAATCGAACCCGTGGACTTGGGGGTTCCCTCGGAACCAGGATTCGGTGGCATGCCGGATTCCACTCTATCAGGATACTAAAAGATTCCCCTGTCGATTTCTTTTCTATAAGTATGGCGTTCAGAGGTAGGGTTTGAGAGGGTTAGACCGTTATCTACCTTGACCTCCGACGATTTGTTAGGAAGTTCTCGTCTGGACAGATTCACGAGAAGTTCAGCACACCCTCTCACCTCTATCGATTTGTTCTAACCACAAAGGAGGGGAGGGTGGCAGAATTTTCGAACGGATTACTATCGCATCTACGCCACGATTAACGCAGAGCTGAGAACCGTCGTCTCTATTCTCTTTTTCTTCTTTCTAGTACTAGCTTATAGCTAGCTAGAAGAACGCACCTCTATCGATTTGTTCTATACGCCTGTTGTCTGCCGAATTTGGTAGTGTTGCAGTTGATAAATACGGCGACAATCGAAGGCCGATTTCTGGTGTGCTTTCCTCTCGTGGATTCCCAGTGATCTACTCCCTTCCCACGCCCTTTTTCGCCAGAACAAATCGATAGGGGTGTGGGTGTGGTTTTTGGGCTACCGTCACGATATATCCGTCTACCATGTCTGGAGAGTTGCTATTCTCGATTTCGGCATTTTCTCTTTATCGGTTCTCTCGTATCCATCCATGGATTCCTCCCCGATGAACAAATCGATAGAGGTGACTCTCTGTCTGCAGGTGGTTTCGGTGAACAAGTCGATAGGGGTGCGTCTTTCCAGCTACTCGTCCGGATTAACTAGTCCTTTGTATTTTGATTTGACACACTCTCCCTCTCGCCACTGCCAGTAGTAGTAGCGATTGTCGTTGATCTCTTTGATCGTGATCGTCGCTTTCGAAGGGACGTCATCGGGAAGGTCGTCGGGGCGGTCTTCGATCTCATCTTCGTCGTTTTCTTCTGTGAGGCGGGCTTCACGTTCCTGGTACTCGGCGAGTTCCTCAGCATAACGCGCAACATGCCGGAGCCTATCAGACGAATAGTCGTTGAGTGTGTTGATGAGGTTGGTGGGAAGTTCCGATGGCGACGTCGGTGGTTCGTAAGACATGGGCCCAGTCTGTATTAACCAACACAAACGCTAGATGCATATCCCTGTTGGTTAAACTCGTAACCCACAATTCTCAATCGTACTTCAGTAGCTGTAACACAAAACGCGGTTGACGATCACCCGAGTAACCGGGCGAAGGTGGTGAGCCGAACTGTAGTTAACCAACAAAATCTGAGAAACTTGCTTGTCTGTTGGTTAAATCCATTTCTGCCTACTTTATTCGTGCTGAACTAACCGCGGAGTAGCGCGTACACATCAACATAGGGCAGCGAGGCAGTGAGGGCACAATAGCCGGGCCCTGATGGGCGAAAACAAAGAGAAAGACCGGCAACTGCTCGAAGTCTTGGACAGATACCTGTAGCCCCACTTCGGACCCAGTAGTCCGATATCTAACCGCGAGAAGGCCGCGCCCCCGGCAGAACCCCGGGCGCGGTAGTTCTTTATTGGACCACGTTACCGCCGTTGATGTCGTGGTGATCGATACAGATTCAAGATCGATAGAGCCTTCTTGAATTGGGCTTATGCCCAGTCTGCCGGAACTGGGACCTTCAGGCCGGAAAGGCCTGCTGCGATTATGCCCAAAATCCAGAAGTTGCCGGTGTATATCGCAACAGCGAGTATCACCGTCAAGAGCAACCACTTCGGGTTGCGTAAATGCTCCAGAGCGATGTTAGATATATTTTCAGACATTGTTCTAAGATTCTGTTCTGCGGGTCTCGGTCAGAGAGAGGAGATATCGTCATTGACCCGTGGGTGAATATTATCGGATGGGTATTTCAGTTTTCTCAAGACAATTCAGCCGAGAAGGACGTTGATCTGCGTCGACATTCTGCAGTACGGGCCAAGGTTTTGATTAGTTCGAGAACTGGTCGGTCTGTACTTACTGACTCAATTAGCTCACGTTAAGTGTCGAACCGACGGCCAATACGCGCTCTCTCTGACGCAACGGATTTTTACGCTGTTTGGTTCACGTTCACCCAACGAACCGGTTCCTGAACTCCTTCACAGTCGAACTTTCCGACGCCAGTACCGAATTCCGAGACAGGGTTTCTCATTGATGCTGGTGGCTATCTGACTGCTTGGTTCGTCATGAATTGAGCGGTCAGCTCAACTACCACACGAGGAACCACATCGAAAATAACCACGGACAGCCGATTCAAGCGTTCCACGATTGAACGCCAGCTAAGGCTTTAGAACCAGACAGTGCCTAGACTTCGCTCCGTTCTAGCAGTATAAATCGCGGTGTTCTATCGTATCGACTCGTATCTGTGAAAAGAGGCTACCACTCCTGACAAAAGAAAGCTAATAATATTTTAATAACATTAGGGGTCGAATGGATACAAAATTAACGCCAACCCTGACCGGGATAGACAATAGTTCTCCCACACGCGGTGGGTCTGTCCAGCTTGGAAGAATCGATCGATACGGTCGGTGATTGCGGTTCCGTTCGCGGTGAGCCAGCTTCGCTGTTCCACTGTCAACGTCTCCTCTTGGACAGCGAGCAGGCGTCCAAAGGCGTCTTCGGCGTACTCGTGGTACTTTGCCATGAAATCCGAGGCGGGAACGCACAGGTGGTTGTCCGCGATGTGGGCCTGAATCTCGCCCTGCTGTTTTCCATACCCATCCGCACGAGCAAGGAACTTTCGTGAGGCGGCGACGAGCGTGTTTCGGTGTGAGTAGTCATGGAACCGCGACTGGATCAAGCCATGTTTGAAACTGCTGGCTCGCTCTCGATTCACCAATCAACGTGACGAGGTCATCAATCCAGCTTTTGATGGTACTGTGCATCTGGTCGCGTCGGGATTCGAAGTCGTCGAATGATACCGCTGCAGAATCACTCGTTGCCATGCGTTCGTCCTGGGACTGGTCGATTTGGACTGCCCCGAATCCGTTAGGGGCACAAACAACAGCTGTACGTCGTCTCCTGTCCGTCTTACCGAGACGGCGACGGCCATAGAGTACGAGCAATTCGGCAGTGTCGCTCTGAAACCGAGACTGCAGCGTGTCGAGTTCCTGCACCCGGTTGACGAAGCGTGAGCGAGTCATACAACTACTTCGAGGGAGCGGTAGATAGTGCTGGCGATTATCTAAATCGTAATTTTACTAATTTCGATTTTACTACTGTTGGCTCTTACCGACAGCGTTTCAGGCACCAAATTTCACATAGAATTATACGTTTAGGTTGTCGATTCTGCGGTATATGTATAGCGCACTTCGCGTCGATACCTTCGTCTTCGACACGTGGGCGATGCAGACGGCGTACAGTCAGATTGCTCTCGACGGGACTTCAGTCGAGGCAGAGTACGACGAACGAGCGTTTCGGACGCTTCTCGAACTCTTCTGTGACTGGTCGCCAGTTCGAACAGATTCGTTAAACAGTTCAGCCGTTGATTCGCTTGACGACCTCGACGAGAGCGAAAAGCGCGACCTCTATCAGCGGTGTTGCTCGAAGCTCGCGAATAATCTTGAAAGCCAGTACAGCTACGACGCGACCGAAGCGGACATCCGTCGGTTCGCAACAGCACTCTCGACCGAGTCGAATCGAAAAGACGTCGCCGACTTTCTGCTGAACTACCTCTGGAGATTCTCACAGCAACTCCACGAGTTCGACCCGAGTGCGGACGGAACCGAGGACACGCAAGGACTGCTGAACGTTACGCACAATCTGCCCGCAGACTACCGTGAGGTCAAACAGCACCAGTACGCCGGATCGCAGAAAGTCAACCACGTTCGGTACCAGATTCTCGATAGCCTCCACGACGATGGTATGATTCCAATCGACCGACTGGAAGGCATCAAAGAGCGGGAGGCCGAGAAGTTCGAGACGGACGTCTTCCGACAGTGGAGCAATTATAAGATCATCGGACAACTTTACTTCGACTTCTTCAAACCACGAATCGACGGGTATCTCGCTTATCTCGCGGACTTCCTTGCGACGGAACTCAACGTGGCAGACCACGACGTTCACACAGTTCACTTCACTGCACCGCGAAACTTCCTCTCGAACTTTGCGTGGCTAGCGATATATCCCGGTGTAGCGGGAGGCCAACAGGACGAACATCAGTTGTATCTCGGCGTCCACTGGAATCGCGTTGAGTACGGACTACACGTTGGCGGGAATCTCCGCGACGAGGACGACTGGAAAGACGACCGTGACTTGGAGAAAGCACAGGCCGGTGAAACCATCTCTATCGACGCCGTTCTCGGAAAACTTCGTGAAGTCGAAGCGAGTTATCTCGCGCTGAACGGTCTCGTTGACTCACCAGAGAAGCCATCTCGTGGCGACGAAATCGCCCGCCAGCTACACGCGACGAATCAGGTCGTCTTCTACGGCCCGCCGGGGACCGGGAAGACGTATGTTGCACAGCGATTCGCCCGATGGTGGATTCACGACCGGACTGGTTCCGAACCCTCGAAAGAACAGATTCAGACCGTAACGTTCCACCCGTCGTTCTCCTACGAGGACTTCCTCGAAGGGTTGACCGCAAGTGTTCGTGACGGAAACGTCACCTACGAAGTCGAGGACGGCATCTTTAAACGAGTCGCTCGAACCGCTCACGACGCGTACCGACAAACGAGGGAGAACGGCGAGACGCCGCCACCATACGTCCTCGTCGTTGACGAAATTAATCGTGGGAATCTCGCAGGGATTTTCGGCGAGACGATTACCCAGTTAGAATCCGACAAGCGACTCGACCGAGACAACGAGACAGTCGTCCGTCTCGCCCACTCGGACGAGTCGTTCGTCGTGCCACCGAATCTGTATCTCGTCGGAACCATGAACACTGCCGACCGATCTATCGCGCTGGTCGATGCGGCGCTTCGACGCCGGTTCCGTTTCATGGCGTTCCCACCGGCGTTCGACACTGTGGTCGATCATTACGGTCTTCCGGAGAAGCCACTCGACAGTGGTGACGATTTCGAAACCCTGCTCTGTCTCTCGGTCGCTGCCCTTCGAGAACTCAACGACCGAATCACGAAGTCCGCAGAGTTAGGAAAAGGAAAACAGATCGGCCACGCTCGGCTGTTCGGACTCGAAGGCACGCGTGACGTGCGAGACGCGTGGCGTTACGACATCCTGCCACTCCTCGAAGAGTACTACTTCGGTCACTTCGACCGCATCCAGCAGGAACTGTTCGACGGAGGCGGCACGGAACTGTTCGACTGGGAACGCGAGCGCGTTCGTGACTTTACGGCGTCCGACCTCACGGAGGCACTCGGTCAGTTGGTCGGCTCCGAGGTCGAACTGACGGGGACAGATAGTAACACCGGAGATTCTGGCAGCGAGTTACGCAAGCAGTGGGATAGAGACACCTTCTTCGAAAAAGTCGAATCCGACTTCTCGCCAGAAACCGTCGCCGTTTACGAGGATCTCTACGAGTTCGCAACGTCGGAAGCAGACACCGTCAGTTACGGGAGTGGCAATCGAACCGGAGCGATGCAAGCGTACTGGAACGAGTATCAGAACGGAAAGTACCTCGTATTCGAATCTCTAACCAATGGGTACGTACAGTTCCGATTCTGGGGTGCATCCGAGTCAGACATCCCCGTCTTCGAAACGTTCGCTGACCGTATCGCACCACTCGTAGACGAGCGACCGGGTCCTGCGTACCTCGTCTCGGAGGAATTCGAACAGCTTCGTATTCCCGTCAAACGTTTAGCCGATGTGTCAGCGATGGAACGGTTCCAATCGGCGGTCACTGGGTTTGTCCGAGAGTACGCGGAGTCCAGTGATGACGACTAACACTGAAGGCGACGGTCAGACGATAGAACTCGCCGAACACGACGTATCGGAACCGCTTGATCTCTCCGAGGAGACGCTTCGGGCAATCGATAGTGAGATCAACCGAAATGCAAAGCGGCTGGACTACGAGTACGTGGCCGACGGTTCCGTTCGACTTTCGACCTCCTCGCACGTCGGACTGGTCTCCCTTCCCGGCGATACGCAGGTTCGTATTCGACCGAAGGCCGCAGGTGACAACTTTCTGCGGTTGTTGCTCTACTCGCACGGCTCTAAATCGGAGATGTTGGACTCGCCAGTCGGTACTCGAAGTGGTGAGTTGTTCGTCGACACTATTGGCGCACTCTTTTCAGAACACGTAGAGTCGCTGTTCACGCAGGGACTCGGGAAAAAGTATCGGACGAACGAATCGAGAGAGAAGTACCTCCGTGGTCGTCTAAATGTACAGAAACAACTCGCTCATAGTGCAGTAACCACGACTCGGTTCGACGTTCGATACGACGAGCTGACACACGACACACCCGAGAATCAGGCGATCCTTCATGCAACTCGACTACTCCTTCGACTCGTCACCGACTCCTCACTTCAACAGTCCCTTCGACGGCACGAGCAACTGCTCAGACGGGACGTGACGCGTCGTCCCGTTCGCCCGCACGAGTTCGACCAAATGCACCTCGACCGACTGACGAGCCACTACAGGGATGTTCTCCGATTGGCAGAGTTGGTCGTTCGCGCTTCCTTTCTCGACAACTTCCAGCACGGTACTCGGGGGACATATGGCCTGCTCGTGAACATGAACCGCGTCTTCGAAGCCGTCGTTGAACAGGCGGCACAAACTGCACTGTCGAATACGAGTTGGTCGGTCGAACCGCAATCGCGTATTCGCCGACTGGTCACGGGTGGAACCCCTCGAATCAATATGTATCCGGATTTTGTTCTTCGCGGGCCGGACGGGGGACTTCGACTTGTTGGAGATGCGAAGTGGAAAACAGGAACCGTCAGTCAATCGGACGTCTATCAGATGACCTCCTACCAGTTGGCGGACGACGTACCCGGCGTTCTCGTGTATCCGTCCCAGAATGGCGGACTCGAGACCGAATATTCGGTCGACGAACGACTACCACTGAGAGTCGTCGAACTGCCAACATCCCGCTCCACGAACGACTTTCAGGCATTTTCTCGCGGTCTATCGACCGCTCTGAAAACGGTGTTCGATGAATTAGTCGTGCGTTGGTGAAAGGAACGATGTCCCCACGACAGTTTGCATCATTCAACCTACGCATTCCTGACTGCTGATAAGTGACTGTGATGGTCGCCTGTGCGACCTGACTTGTGACTTGAAGACGTGCGTATAGAAACTCAAGGATCGGGCGGTCGATAGGCACAGGGTATTTCCATTCCCTACAGGTAGTGTCATCGATGGGTCTCCCCGGACACCTGTTCGGACTCGGCATGAGAACGTTGCTGACGAGCGCGCTCAAGAAATAGTCTCTCGCCTCTCTTCGAGCTGAACGCTCTTCGGCGGCTCATTGAGTTTAACCAACAGCGGATCCGCTACTTGGTATTCTGTTGGTTAACCTCCGTATTTTTCTTCGAACGCGATTTCTTGCTGCACTAGATTTTCGATTCCCTCTCGAACGCCTTCTGTAAGAACTGTCTGACCCATCTCGGTTAGTTCGTAGTACGAGTACGTTTCTTTCGTCCCTGTATTCGGATCTCGTCGATTTCGAATCAGCGCAGCGTCCTTGAGCGTACGGAGTGGGTAGTGCAGCGCATTGTCTTGCTCTCCAAGTATCTCTGACAGCTCACTTGTGCTGAGTTCGGAACTCTGAGCGAGTGCGTTGAGGATCCTGAACTGCTTCGGTTTCGACGCGACTTGATACATTCTCAAATAGTCGTCAAGGTCAAAGAGACTAGTCTCTGGGAGTTCGACGCTGAGTATACCTTCGTCGGGGGCTGTCTCGTCGTCTGGTCGCCGAGAGTGTTCCGAAGAGTCCATTGGAGAACTAGACGCTCCAAACTACATTAAATATTTTTACTTCGGTGAAGTTGATGGCTTTCCACCTAAAAAACGCTTAGTAGAATCGTCTGACTTGGTGGTGGAAGCACATTCGTCTTCTCAGGTAGCTAATAGACGACATCGAGGTTGAGTTCGTCATACATCTTATCAAGCATCGCCAGAGCAGACTGAAAATGTGCGTAGTGTTTCTGCATGTATACAAATGTCTTATATAGCGAGATTACTGACTGAATATATCGACTGAAAATTATCCAATCGGGCGATCAACCGGAATATTTGTCTTGTTCAATAGGCGATTGAGTATCTTCCTCTGATTTCCTCTCTTTGCTATGCCATCGGATAGCTCCACACGTGTGGAAGGCGAGCAGGAATCACTGAGCAAGTCCGGTACACTCGACCAACTGCTATCGAGTATCAGTTCGGATTCTTTCTGGAGTTGGTATCGAGAGCGAGAGACGACTCGTAACATCGAAAACGGAACACCACAGTTCAATCGTCCCAGTCCACCTCCGTCACCGAATCAGCACACGCCGAGTCGGTTGCTCCAGTGCCATCGACGAGTATACTATCAGCTCAACAATGCTCCAGCCGAAACAACTCCACCAGAAGGTCTCTACTGGTTCGGTTCTCGGTTTGAAACTGATATCATCGTTCCTTTTCTGCGAAAACTCGTATCCCCAGACTTGTACGTCCGAAATTCTATTTGGGTCGATTTTGAAGTAGAATCTTCGAACAAAACACTCCGTTTTAAAGGGAAGACAGACCCGGTGGTTGTCGATGTTACTGGTGAACCGATTCTGCTTACAGAAATCAAAACGACATCGTCAGTCGAAAGCGTAGACGAGGTACGTCCACGTCACAGAGCACAGGTTCATGCTTGTATGTACGGTTTATCCCAAGAGTTCAATACTTCTGTTGAGGACACAGTCGTCATTTACGGAGATCGAAAGACATTGGATTTTCGGTCATTCTACGTTCCATTCGATCCGGAATTCTGGCATGACCACGTACTCGGCTGGATCGAGGAGAACAGTAAATATAGACGCACTGAGAAGTTGCCTCCAGCGAAACCGGAAGCCGAATGGGAGTGTTCTATTTGTCCATTTCAGCGCCGATGTGGGAAATCAGATGATCCATATTTTGACCTAGGGTTTTTCGGACTTCTTCCGTTGTTCAGTGGGTATTCGAAGGACAGAGTAGAAGCATATCTTCGAGCGCACCCGAATGCAAAACTGACACCAACGCTGGCGTATCAGTATTCTACCCTTGCTGATGAGGTTGGAGCATACGACTGGGTGTGTGAAGCGTGTTCATCTTCTTATTCCGTGGATGAAATCGAGTGGGCCGGGAGCGTAGAGCAACCGCCATTATGTCCGGTCTGCTGCCAAAACGAGATTCCTGCACCACTGTCCGATCCATCGCCAAGAAAACAGAAATTGCTGAATTGAAACTATGTAGTAGGAAGGTCAACTCCAGTTTACTCCTTCAGTATATAGCTATCTTATCCGTAGTTGGTTGCTCCTAAGATTGACAGTTTACATTATTATATCTATTAGGTGACTTATTTTGAGGTGACTAATTAGACATAGATCATTTGAGTGCCAAAACTACTCGTAACTGTATTTACTTAGGGGGTGTTTCTAAACAATTCGAAACAAATATCTTCTTTTAGAATGGTTATATGAGCGTTAAAAACAAATCTATGGACAAATCCATGTTGAAGAAGAATCAGAAAATTCTCGATTCTATGAAACAACGTAAATCTGTTCAAATCCCATTATGCTTCCTTTCCAGTTTTTAATTTTACAATTTAAATTTAGATATTTTATCAATACTGCGTGTGTGTCCCCATCTGAGGTTTTTTCCTCTGAAGAACTAAATTCATTTCCTCAAATAGCAAAATTATATATTCATTGTGGTATTACACCCAATCGTCACCTAAGGGGACAACTCTAGGTGATAAAACTCCAACAGTGTTCTCCCTATCAATAGCCATTGCTTTGGCTACATGATGAGGAGTGCCCAGGGCATGATAGTGCCCTGAGCTTGGAGCAGGCAACCAATCATGATATGCCCAAACTCCAGTAGCAGGTACGAACAGTATCAAGAAAAGTCCTCCGGGGACGACACAGACACACCTACTGCGTATCGCACCAGCAGAAGTATACGGCAGTCGAATCGAATACAAAATAAAAGTTATTCGAGATTGTGGATGTTCGCCAGTTCACAACTCGATGAGTACGCATGTGAGGCTGGTGAGGTTCGTTCGATACTCATGTCAAAACAGCACAGTCAGGGAGGGCCCACTACCTGTGTACGCGCGAGTATTGACCGAGTCTTAGGGAGGGGGGAGTATAGATGAACTCTCTCTCATCCCCCAGTGTCTCAACTGTGAGTGCGCTCCAAATGTCCGCAGTTGCGGTTGTCATGTTGCTGTTCGCCGCTCATATAAAAAGTATATATAATACAAAAGACCTTGGCAAAGGTTGCTCAGCTATAGCTGAGCAGTCCAAGCCGTATTTATCAAACCCATATAGCACCCATATGGCTATCTTCACCACCTGTCTAATTTGGATAGGTAGCCAGAGCGGTGGAATCGAGACAGGTATCGCAGCACTCGGACTGCTCCCTCCTGCCTCGATGAAAGACAGCCGGTGGGTGCTGCTTGCCCGGGTAAGTACTGATGGGCAATTGGACAACAAGAGCATCGAATCACAGCTCAACCATTTACGGAAACAGTGTGAGGACGCTGACGGAGAGATCACCCTTGAGATAGAACGTGCAGAGTCTGGAGCCGATATGGAGCGTGATTCATTGAAAAAGATTCTAGAGATGGCGAACAAGGATCAGTTCGATGTCTTGGGAGTCTGGAAACTAGATCGTCTCACCAGATCCAATCCATGGGAGGGCTTCGAGTACCTGCGGAAGCTAAAAGAAAGTGGAGCTGTCCTTTACGCCGATAACTACGGCTACTTTGACTGGAACGACCGAGGAGATTTCGAGATCATTGTCCGTGAAGTGCTGTTTGCCCGGGAGTGGTACGCCCGCATCAAAGAAAACGCAGAGCAAGGTCAACTTGAATGCCTGAAACAAGGTCAGTATCCGTTTGGACAACCGCCCTATGGGTACGAAAAGGGAGATCGCGGTGTACTCAGTCTTACTGAGGACGGTAAGGAAATCATCCCTGACTTGTTCAATACTTATCTGGAAGAGGAAAATCGAGCAGAAACGAGACGACAAATCAATGAAAAATACCAACTTGAGGGAGACAACCAGCTTACGGATAGCCAAGTGAAAACTGTTCTCACACAGTCTCTCTGCCTCGGCCAACTCACCTTGAAGGATCAAGTCGTCGAGACAAAGCCGGAGTTACAGTGTGTTACAAAGGAGACGTTCAACAAAACACAGGAACTCCTCAACGAGAGGAAACAAACGCCAACCGATGCGGAAACGTTCCCAGAGCCACTCGAACGAGCGACAAAACGCTTCGGCCCCGAGTTCCTCAGTACCCTCTTCGATACTCTGCATACTGTTTGTCCAGAATGTGGCGAATCTGTCGAAGAGACGAAGGGGACGACGACGGTCCGGGACACAATCCTCCGTGAGTACACTTGCGAGAGTTGTGACTTTAGAGGGCCACTGTTCGACCAACAACAGATCAACAAGTTAGACTCGACTGTTCCTTTGGGATGTCCCTACTGCATCTCAGTTGATAATTTCAGCAGCGAAAAGTCCTCATCGTCTGTGCTGGAGTACGTCTACACGTGTAACCTCTGTGCGAACAAGTTTGGGGTCAACCTACCGCCGAACACCTATCAGAGGGCATTCGAATGCCCCGAGGTTGCTTTCCGATGGGATCCAAATCAAGACACGGTTCTTGATGATGAGATCCAGCAAAATGGCGAGGAAGAGTTCGAACCCTCTACCTCTGAGTTCATCTGGTGTAAGATCCATCTCCCTGATGAGAGCGAGGATGACGATTCAATTAATAACCAATGTGACTACGACACCGATAACGACGACGATGACGACCCAGCAACTGCGCTCAATACAGTTAGCTGATTGTATCGTTTTCCCTGCTTGTTAACTACGAGGAACACCCTGTCGGCTACTTCGAATTTTGCTCTGTTAGTCCGCAATTTCAGTTGCGTTCTTAATATCGCGTGTTTTGAGCCAAACCGTCTCCTTCGTGACCCCTGCTGCATCACCTGCCTGTACTAAGGTGAGGGGAATATCGCGTGCTTTCGCAGCGAGATACAGGGACGCAACAGCAATTCCTGCTGGATTGCCGGAAATATCTGGCACCGACTCCAGAATTTCTCGGGCGTTCTTTTCCTCCTTCTCATCCAAAGATAGTTGTGATGCTAAAAACGTAATGTAATCTACTGGAGTGACAACTTTGCCGTTGATATCGAGTTCTGCCCGTAGCGAGCGATATCCCACTCGCAATTCCTCCGGTGAAGTTCCGCACACTTCCGCAATAACTCCGAATGGCCGAGGCTTTTCATGCTCTCGAAAGGTCACATAAATCGCTGCTGCGATCCCAACCTCGACCTTTCGTCCATGGAAATATCGGTGTTCCCAGGCAGACGCGAGAATTTCAACTGACCAGATACAGTCGGTCGTATTTCCACCCAACTGTCGCACGAATGATTCGGTTCGGCCAATCATTTCGACGAGCGTACTGTCCGAGGAGTCTTCTACCGAAGCAACATCGAGCCAGTCCTGATTCCCATTACTGGACTCTTCTAAACGTTGATCAAGTGAAAAGCTTCCAGTGATCTGGTCAGATTGACTCAAAACGAAATTGCAACTTCGACAGACCTGAACTCCGTTCTGAAGGGTTTCGGTATCGTCCAATTCGCACAAAGGGCATTTCGTGTGACTGCCCGAGGATTTCATTGATGCTCTCCGTTGTGGAATGAACGATATTCTGAGAGAATACGTTCTGCCTTCGATTGCTTTCGCATCGAATCCATCTGCTTGTTCGCACATTTAAATCGATGACGAGTTGATGTGACTTCCTCGAATAGCTCATCTGGGATGATTTGATACTCCTCGACATATTCTTCGAAACCGGCTATTCGGTATCGGCCAACGTACAAATCGTTGCGTAGCACCTTCCCAACCGATTGGCGACACCAGGTTTCGCCTCGCTTTGTCGTGAGCTTTTGCTCATTAAGCAGAAACGCAACCTGTGGCATTGACTGCTCTTTAGTGTACAACCTGAAAACCAGACGAACAAGCTCTCGCTCATCTTCATCAACAACAAGCGTACCATCTACTGTCTTCTGATACCCAAGTGGCGGATAGTCGTTGGGCCATTTATGATCCCGTGCTAGACCGTACATTCCTAATCTGACGCGCTGACTGGTCAGGTCGGATTCCAGTTCGGCAGCAGACGCTAAATTGCGGAAGTTGAACCGACCGACTGGATTCGTCGTATCGAGAAACTCAGTCACGCTATGAAGCGCCACGTCCAGTTTATCGAATTCCTCTTCAACTCTGACTAAATCAGTAAGTGAACGACAGAACCGATCCAGTTTCCAAAAGACGACGACATCGAATAGTCCATCTTGTGCACGGTCAAGCATCGACTGAAACTTCGGTCGCTCCGTATCGCGTCCGGATTCTGCTTCGTCAGTAAATACGAATATGACGACCCATCCAGCGTCTTCACAGAACGTCCAACACCGCTGAATCTGCTCACCAATTGAGTAGCCGAACCGTTGACTGTTTGAGGAGGTTCGAGCGTAGATTGCCGCACGTAGCTTTCCTTTCTCTTCGGAATCTGAGCCTGTGCTGGTTGCGGTGTTCGTACGCTCAGGAAATGGATTGTCCATTGTACGACTTCAGGGGTGGAAGAGACTTACTCAATGGTCGGTTGAGGGTGGCCTCTTCCGACTTAATGGTACTACATTTCCATATGACGTAGAAGAATACGTTTGATTTTGATCGGAACTGATTCGTCGCCTTCTGCCGTTATTCGTCGGAGAGCATGTTGTGAAATGTTGTGACTGTCGGGCGGCTAATTGCGAGTAGCAACTCCGCAAGTGGTAGATTTGGCCCCGGTCTGACCGTCTGGCGCTGGGCATCATAGATGATGATGTCTGCCTCTGCAAGTGTTGGTAGATGCGTCTGAGAAAGTGCGTTGTAAACGTTCCGATAGGGTTCGCCTGTTGCGTGTGCTACGCATGTGCCCGTTTCGCGACTGCTGATCATTTTAGCCAACTTTCGAACCGACAAAATCGGCTCACTTGTGGAGGAAACGATATCAATCATTGCTCGGCGTCGAGGGGCGCGGAGGGTGTGAAATAGACATGAAAGCGAGTCGGAGTCCCTGTCGGAATCGTTCTGCATGGTCAAGGTGGTGTGGTGTTTATTCCTCCTACGCCGGCCTTCTGAGAGCAATACTATCGACGATTTGTTCTACTCCTCGAACAATATTAGACATTCTGTCTCAAATTGAGCCATATTGTATCAATTTATTCACAAATCGATGTCGATAAGTAGGTTCTACAACTCAACCACAGCGATGCCCGTCCGCGACCGGCGTAGTTGGATGAACAAAGCAACCGACCCCGTACTCGAATTACTCGAGGAAGAGCTGGTCATCAACGGTCGCGGTATCTATTACACTCTCAGCCGACGAGCGGACAACAGCAGTGACGCGCCTGGTCGCGCTACGATTTACCGTGCACTAGATGAACTTGCCGACCACGGACTTGTTTCCCGCTACGAAGATAATAGTTCATATTTTCAGATCACTGCGGCTGGTCGTCGCTATCTCGCTGGAGAACCCCTAGAAGATACACAGTCTTAGCGAAATCACGAAGCTCTGACCGGAACTATCCTTTGAAGGCATTCCTTCTGCATGGGTCATATTCCGGAATGTATCCGAACGTGTTTCAACGGTTGATCGTTATACTCCACACCCTCATCTGATTGGTTCACAACGTACACACGAAAACAGCTAAGTTCGTTGGCTCACAATGTACACATCATGAGTATCGATAAGAAACGGGTTCAATTCCGAGCCCCGGATCGACTCATCAACCGAACCGATGCACTCGCCACGGTTCTTGGTGAAGACCGGACGGACATCCTCGTGACTGCACTCCGCGAGTACCTTCAGGACGCCGCTCACGACGATGTTCTCATTCAGGAAATTGCTGCAGCGTATTATGACGACGAGATCTCCTATAACCAACTCAAAGCACTTGTCGGTGCAAAAGAGGCAGCCAATTTCCGTGTGTTGAAACAGCAACTAGACGAAGACTTCATCGAAGACATCGCCGAGGAATGAATGACGAAACTAGTTGCAGATACTTCCGCGCTGGTAAGTCTCGGCATTGTCGCTGACACGAACCCCAATCCGCTATCGCTTTGTCTGGAGGTTCACCATGTGTACGTACCGACGGAAGTGGTTGAGGAACTCCGAGAAATTGCCTCGTATGACGATGTCCATGGTCGAGCCGCGAACGGAGTTCTTGACCGAATTCCAGAATTGACGACACAGTCTGTCGATCTTGATGCCGAGTTTCCGCTTGACGATGGTGAGAACGCCGCAGTGACACTCGCAAACGATATTGATGCCGAACTCTTTCTCTGTGACGAATTCAATAGCCTCGGTTTGATTCATGCCTCCTTGGTCGATACACGACTCGTGACGACGCCAACGCTGCTCTCGGTGTTTGTGCGAACTGAACAGTTGTCCTCTGACGACGGACGCCTACTTCTCAACGACATCAGTACCGCTCGAAGTTGGGATGGGAACAGTTACGTTCAGCGGGCGCGCTCGTTGCTCGATACTTCCTAATCTCGAAGTCCGCTATGTGTTGAAAATGATAATTATTCATCTCGAAATCTGCTCTGATTGTTTCGAAACTTGATTTTCAACACATTCAATCGGTGTCGATATCGGCTCTTTTTTGAAGAGAACACGCTGGGCACAGTAGGGCGGGAGCACTGTCTATGACTGATTCAGTCTCACGCTAACCAACAATGATCCCGAGAAGTGTATGAGTTGGTTAAAGCTACCCATGATAGGCTCTTTTTGATAAATATTTGTCCATTGATGTCCTCAATTATCTGACTGTCTGAGTCTGGTAGCGAGATAAATGAAATGAATTACGTCAGAGAAAGATTAAGGCGGGAAGAATATCAATTCGACAGTAGATGCTCCTCTCGCCCGAACCGCTTGTCGACAACACGAAAACTGATCTCGAAACGACTTACAAGAAACTTATCCCTGAGATGGAGGAGATTCGCATTGCCACAGGGTACTTTTATCTCTCCGGCTTCGACCTCATCAAAGACGATCTCCACAACCTTCGGGATCCCGACGAGTTAGAACGTGCTCCACTCCGAATCATGATGGGGCGACAAACCAACCGATCGACTGCTGACGAGATTTCTGAGGGTCAAAGTCTCCGCGAACGATTTCTCGATGATATCAAAGCAGACATCGAGCAGTTGAACAATGCACAGCTTAGTCGTCTGGAGCGACTTCGTGACTTCATCGCTGAAGGACTCGTCGATATCCGTGTTCGGAATCCAGAAGAAGGATACTTTCACGCCAAGGGAGCGTCGTTCCGAGCGATCCCCGAGGACGAATCATACCGTGACGAAGCAGAGGACAAGCGAGCAGCCGTTACTATCGTTGGGTCATCGAACTTTTCGCAGAGCGGGCATCGGAATAACGTTGAACTCAATCTCACAACACAGGATCGACACAAAGCACAGGCGTTCGAACGGTGGTACGACAACCAGTGGGCGAACGCCGAAGAATTCAGCGAGGACATTGCTCGGATTATCGAGGATAGCGGTCGGTACCAAGAATGGCAAGAACAACAGAAACAGGACGAAGTCGATGAGGAGACTGACGAGGAGATCGGGACGTATCTCGAACCGTTCGAACTCTATAAGCTACTCGCGTACGACGAACTCAACGGAAACGTTAGTGACCGCGACACTCCTCTCTACTACTTCCAGAAACTCGGGTATGAGAGTGCCAAAGAGAAACTCTCCCAGTATAACGGCTGTATTATTTCTGACTCAGTTGGGTTAGGGAAGTCGTTCATCGGGAGCGAGTTACTCTACGACTATCGGCAACATGGCGACCGCTGTCTTCTCATCGTTCCTGCGAACCTCACCAAGCAGTGGGTCGATCTACTCGAACAGCAGACTGACCCAGATGGTAATCTCTACTTTGGTCTCGAAGTCGATGGCACCCACCTCGACGTGATGAGTATTAGCAAATTCCAAAATCTCACATACGAGGAAGTGACCGGACTCAGTGACTTGTTCGACGTCGTCCTCATCGACGAAGCCCATCGATTCCGAAACAGCGGTAATTGGGTTCCGAACCCCGACGGCGATAGCGACTACAAAGGGACACGGCGTCACGCGAATCTTCGTGAGTTGAAAGGAAAGACGATGATTATGCTCACGGCGACACCCATCAACAACTCTGCGACCGATCTCCGGAACCTCATTGACCTCTTCACCAGCGAGCAGGAGTTACGAAACATCGCAAATCTCGATTTCAACGCTTTCAAACAGTATATCGAACTAGCAGCCGAGCGCAAGAAGATTGCCGCAGAGAAAAAAGAGGTATCCAAAGAATATGAGCGGCAGATCTCGGATCGCCTGCACAGTCGCGCTGAAGAAATTTCCGACATTCTAGACGAGGTGATGGTACTTCGAACTCGGAAACACGTCAAAGACCAGATTCAGGATTCCGAGGATTTCGAGATGAATTTCACACCACCGCATATACATAAGGAGCAGTACTCGCTTCCAGGGGCCTACCAGCCAATCTACCGGATGCTTCCTGACGTCATGGACGCACTTCACCTCCCGCATCTCACCGTTCGAAACCCGAAAGCAGGGAGTACGCTCAAGGCACTGTACAAACTCAACCTTCTCAAGCGATTGGAGTCTTCGACATATGCGTTCGTTCAGTCCCTCGAAACATTACACACGAGCGAACGAGCCCTCCTTGGCCTTCTCGAAAATCTTCCCGAAGACGAACAAATCGACCTCCTACGCGAGAGTGCAGATGGAGACAAAAGCCTCGATGATTTCGTGGAAGGAGAAGATGCTGCTGAAGACCTCGCTCAAACCCTCGAAGCATTTGGATTCGATAGCCAGAACCTTCGAGGTGAGAGCAGTACCGAACAGAGTGAACTGTCCAATGC
Organism: Haladaptatus cibarius D43; assembly: GCF_000710615.1. Taxonomy (NCBI): domain Archaea; kingdom Methanobacteriati; phylum Methanobacteriota; class Halobacteria; order Halobacteriales; family Haladaptataceae; genus Haladaptatus; species Haladaptatus cibarius. The sequence continues at coordinate 80,033 of NZ_JDTH01000008.1, forward strand.
GACCGTTCGAGAAGTCAAAAGCTACATTCGGGAAGACCTCACATTACTCGCTTACTTCCTTCAGCACTTCATCGGTGACATCGCTCGAAACGCTGGTAATCTCAACGATCATGCTGTCCGCGTTCGCGGCTGGCTAGAGGAACATGACGCGATTGGACTACCGACAGTCCCAGAGGACGACCTCAACCCAGTCTTGTATCCACAGAGTGACCTCGATGACGTCGACACTGCGACTGAGGAGTTCTACGAATCAGTCTTCGAGCTACAGAAGTTCCGAGACCCGAAAATCGACCGGCTCGCCAACGTTCTCACCCAGTACGACCAGAAAGTGCTTATTTTCACTCAGTACCGAGCAACGGCAGACTACATCCATCGAATGCTTCGCGACAACCCCGACTCCCCTCTCACCACGGAGAATAGTGCGGTCGTCAAGGGAGGCGACGACGATAAACAGGCGGTCATCAAGCGTTTCGCACCCGAGGCGTCCGGTCACCAGCAAACCCTGTCTGAGTCCGGGGAGAGTGAACTACAGTACGTCGTCGCGACGGACACGCTTTCTGAGGGTGTGAATCTACAGGACGTTCACGTCGCCGTGAACTACGATTTACCGTGGAATCCTATGCGAATCGTTCAGCGTGTGGGTCGTATCGACCGAATCGGGAGTACAGCAGACAAACACGTCCACAACTTCTTCCCTGACGGTGATATCGAAGCAGCCATCAAACTCCTCAAACGGCTGCAAGCGAAAATCAGTGACATCGCACTCATCGTCGGAAAAGAGAACAATATCCTCGATCCAAACGAAGATCGGATTCTGGAGAAGGCGGGTGTGGAGACGGAGAAAACCATCGGCGAGTTAGAGGTCGACGAAATCAAGCACTCACTCCAAAAGTCGCGTGCCGTAGACGATTATAACGAGTTAGACGACACCTCGATGAACCCACTTCTTCGAAATGCCGGGAGCAACGAAACGGAAGCATTCCAACGCTACCGACTGAAACACGAACTGAACGAGGAGTACGGACTGGACGAATCCGATTTCGAGTTTGCAGAAGAGTACTTCGGTGACGACCCAGACAGCCGGGAGTTCCTCTACACGAACACCGCGACTTTCGAGAGTGGACCACGACCGGGCGTGTTCGCTCTGGCGCATATGTGGTTCGACGAAGAAGATAGAGACGCTCCACTCGGACGTGTCCAGCGAGCCTTCTACTACAAGCCATTCCATGGTGACGTGTCTGAACGTCCTGTACGGACGCTCGGTATTCCGCCGACCATGGATGGGAAACCGCTTTCGGGTGACAAAAATATCGACCACATTCTGGCGAATCGCAATCAGGTACAGACGTTTCTGGAAACCCGTCTCGAGAAACTCCGTGAGGGGCAAGTCGAGGGCGCGTTCCTTCAGGGCGAAGGCTACTCGAAAGAGCAAGAGACACAGACCGGCTTTCTCGAACAGTACATCATTCCTCGCTACCGCGACGACCGCATACCAATCGAAATCGGTGAATTCGAGACGGTTGGTGAATGGGCAGATGATCGACGGGAAACGCTTCGAGGTGTGAAACTGAAAAACACGGACGAAGACCGATTGCTCCGAGACGTAATTCGGAACGCCGAGTACGACCGACTGGACGAGTGGCCGCTGGAAGAGTACATCCAAACCCTTGAGGACTTCGTCTCTCAAGCTATCGAGTCATCGGCGACGTATCAGGACACGCTCGTCGGTGAGAGCAACGTGAAAGCGAAGTTGATGTGCTGGGGCGTAATCGACGCGTAAGAAGAACGTTCGAACTAACTCTTCAATTCAACAATTATCGTTTAGGGGCCTCGCTCGCCAGTATATCGTAGGTTTCGAATACCAAGTCGAAGTACTCCGCCGTCATGATTCGTGGATTGGACACGCGATGGAAGTCGTTGAGAATGAACTGCACATCGCGGCGAGTAAGACCGTACGCATGGAATGCTGCGGCGTCGATCTCTGCTCGTAACTCACGTCGTTCGTCTTTATCTGTTGCTGGTTCGATGTCGCCAAGCCGGTCACGTAGCTCTGTGAATGCTTCGCCGTAACAGTTGAGGCGAGCGGCACGGGTGGAGATGTATTCGAACCAGTCGTCTCCCGCAGTTAGTCGCGGGAGCTGTGATTCTTCGAACTTGTATTTGACAATGTGAGAGTCCACTTTGGTTCGCATCAGATAATCGAAGGGGATGCTGTTGAGCAACCCCAGTGCTACGAACAGTTCCCTGTCAGAAAAGACCCGCTCGTAGGCAGTGTGCATCGGTTGCTCTCCAAGCTGTTCCTTCCTCGGGTTCACCTTGTATGGCCGAACTGTGTGAAGCGTATGGACTGCCACAGCGCCCTTCGGGATGACGCCAGCAATGAGCGTCCGTTCGTCGGTCGCACGTGCGATTTCACGGAGCACAATCCGATACTCCGTCGAGTCGAGGAGTACGTCCTCTTCCGAGAGTGCTGGTCGGTCGTACTCTTCAATAACATCGTTGACGAATCCTTTCTGAGACCGTGTGCTAATGTGACTGAACTCGGGGTCGTCAGAGAACCGCTCGTAAATCGATTTCTTGAGGCTGATACCTGCATCTCGGGATCGGAAGTTCTTCCCTCGAACCCGCGCTTTCGCGCTCTTTGCAGGATTCCGCTCTTCGTCTACACTCCAGAGAGCAACATCTGCCAAATCGTCGTGATGCGTACTGTCGTATTCGAATTGGAAGATGTTCTTCCCTTGGCAGATGGGGTAGTCACCCTTCGATTTGTCTTCGACTAGCCGGTCAGAGTCCCCTGATCGATGTAGTTCTGCATACAATGACGTGAACCAGTCGTTTTCGAGCCTCTCTGAAATTGAAGGGTAGTCCAGAAGTTTGTCAAGTACATTCATTTCTTGCTGTGATTCAATATTCGGGAAGATGCGTGCTTCTGGCGAATACTCTATTAGGACGCTCTTTGGAATGCTAACGCTACTCTCATCGAGACTTAATAGGATATTCGTGTTTGTTTGGTCAAAGATACCACTGACTGTGTCTGTCGTTCCTGAATTTTTGAATGTTACCACCCCAAACCGATACTGGAAATGGATTTGCTCGAATATCCCCCTATTTTCGAAGCCAATTATTTCACGAACGTCAGAGTTGTTTAGCAGATGTACTCGAAGATCCTTGCCTGCTGCACCGTTGAGGATGACACCGGGGAGTATCTGTGCGACGTAGCCATCCTTTCGGACGATATCGAACACCCGCTCGAAAAACAGCATAGATAGATCGTTTTCGTTTCCAACCGATGTCCCAGCAACCTCAGGGTCCTGTAAGTGATACTGCCCGCTTTCGTTAAAGTAGGTAGAACGGCGTTCCATCTCACTTTGATACTCCTCCCATCCCTTGGCGATTTCAGCGTCCTCAAGGAGTTGTTCCACCATCTTATCCTTACTCTCCGGCATTCGAGTTCGAAAGGTCTCGTCGTACTTCGTGAAGTAGTCATCTCGATTTGGTGTCAAGACATCCCACGGTGGGTTCCCTACTATGATGTCGAATCCACCGTCTCGATAGACCGTCGTGAACTCGATTACCCAGTGGAAGGGATGATAGTCGCCAACCTCATCAAGCGTGATATCTTCTATTCCAGCATCGTGGAACTGCGATAGAATCTTCTCGTTCAGGCTTCGGCTGTGTTCCCGAATTTTCGAATCCGCTATCTTTCGTGCTTCTGTCGCGTCTTTAGCCGAATCAGTGTTCTTGTGACGCTCGACGTACTGAATAACGTCGTCGTACAGTTCCTGTACGCTGTCACCGAAGCCCCCACCGAAATTTGCTAAAGAAGCATCGCCTTCCTCTCGGGCGATTTCTTGAACGCCAGTGAACCCAATTAGGGAATTCCCTTGACGGACGTTGAAGTCGAGATTAGGGAGCGGTTCGACCGCTCGGGGCTCGTCTTCTAGATCCGCAACCATCGAGAGCCATAACCGAAGTTTGCAGATTTCGACTGCCCCGTCATCGATGTCAACCCCGTATAAGTTGTTGAGAATGATCTCCCGCTTCGCATACAACGATTCATTGCCGTTGCCTCCCTCTATCGTCTCCAACTCGTCGCGAGTTCGTCCCGATAATTCCCATCCGTGTCCTCTGTCATGCAGTCGTTGGAAAT
>NZ_JDTH01000009.1 GCF_000710615.1 Haladaptatus cibarius D43
AGACGCCCACGGGTCGTATTGTGTTACAAGGTCTTGAATCTCAGTGAGGAACGCATGAGCGACCATGAGAACGCCCGTGAAGGAGACTAAGACCCACTCAGCTTGGTGATAGTAACGAGGGTCACGAGTCCCCGAAGACGCAAAGACAATCGCGTACGCCCCGAACGAGAGCGCGAGGGGGAGGAATTTGTATTTGGTCATGTAGTCGATAACATCATTCGCCAGTCCGGTCATGACGAGACCGCACAGAGCGAAGAACATCAGAGCCGTTGCGGTCATGATGTTCAGGTCCATGTAGGCTTGTAGGCCTGTTTTGTTTCGGTGTGCCATACTGCATTAGACACTCAATGTAACTAGTTACTTATAGGAGCAAGTAGGCGAAAGTGAAAGTGAAAATAGACACAGTGTGTAACAGTGCTGGAGAGACAGACAGAAACCAACATAGCCATATCGGGAAGGCGCGGCTCACCGATGGGCGGGGCTGGCAAACAACGCCAGCGCCGCACCACGTCGAACGCTCTTCCCTATCCAGTATCAGGATGTCGCCCCTTCGGAGGATAACGGAGGCACACCTAACACAGTTGCATTTTGGACGACGTGAAGCGGTATCTGTTCGTAGCTTGCCGCACCTTTGAACGTCCAGCGTCCGAGGTCGAAGTCCGAGGGTTCCCCGGCGAAATGGAGCAGGTCCGAGACGAGCGAAGCCCCGAGACCGTCGATTTCTTCGAGGTCGTCACGCGAAGCGAGACGGATATGCGACAGTGTGTGTATTCCGGCATCTTGGAGCCGTTCGAGTTTCGTTTCCCCGAGACCGGGAACGTCCTGTAGGCAGTCGGGATTAGGTTCTTTGAGACCGTGCGAGCAGTCCCAGAATTGGCGACCAGTCGCCCAGTAGAGAGCCATCTTCCAGATTCCGCACTGTTCGTAGTCATACAGCGGAGAACCGTCTTTTTTCGCGCCGATTTGCGCGCCCTCAAGGTCGGTGACTTCGTTGAACTGTTCAGTTACGCCGATTTCGATGTTTTCGAAGGTTTTAGACAAGTAGTCGCCCAGATACGCCTTTGCGTTGAAGTTTTCTTGCTGTTGCTTGTTGTGATGTATCCACTCGGAACCACGGTTAGACAGTCTGTCGCACCAGACCATTTCGCCGTGGTCGCAGTTGGTCGCCCAGTAGTGAGAGAGCCACGAATGCGGAACGTAGCGGACACCGAAGACGACGACGTGAAGATGAGGATAGCCTTTTGTGGTCCATTCCAGAGCGCGGATGTAGTCGAGGCGGGAGTCACCGCCGTACCGATTATTGAGCGTTTCGAGCAGTTTGCCCCACGCCTTGAAAATCCCGTCAGTCATGGCCTTGATAGAGTCGTATCGGTTTGGGTCGGTCGTGAGGGTTAGGTGTACACCATCTGTGTAACGGTCGGTAGCCCTGTCCCACGCATTGTGGTATCGTCGCCACTGGTCAGCACAACGTTTCTCGTCGTTGAAGCGGGTGTGATAGGGCATCAGCATATAGTTTTCCGCAGGCATCGTTTGGTCTTCGAAGATGAGATGTTTGTCTTCGATGGAGTCGAGGTAGCGCAGGTACGGACGAGCGACGGTTTGCGCGGTCTCGACGGAGTGGATTCCGTCGATTGCAGAGACGAGGGAGCGAGTGAATTCTTTGTGTGATAGTTGCAGTTGGCCGGAAACGGTGTTTTTGGGACTCTCGAGGGCCTCAGTTGGCTGTTCAGCATTCCGGTTGGAAATTTGCTTACCGAGGTCAAGTGAAAACGCCTCTAGGGACGGCTGTGCCGAAATTTGGGGGCCAGAGACGTTGAGAACCGCAATGTCGGACGATTCGAGAAACCGCCGAGTGGCTTCGTAGTCTTTCGTGGAGTAGGTCCGTCCTTCGGACGATATGTCACCAAAGAGGCATTCGCAGAGACGGGACAGAGGGACGCCAGAAGGGTTATCGAGCAGGTATTTATAAACGCGCGTCCAGTCGTGAGCGCGGTCGAGGTCAGACCAAGGGAAGCGGACGGGAGTAGTTGTAGACGTAGGAAAATCTTGCCGGTTATCTCGGTGGTTGCCTTCGAGACCGTCCAAGATTCTCCCGACCGACCGGGAGTGATTGGTTATGGACATTTAGACACACCGTGTAGAAAGGATGTAGTCAACCACGAGGTAGATTAGCACGAACCACAGAAGGTGGTAAAGGGAATGGTCAATTTGAGCGGCTTGTAGAATCATTGACGATTCACCCCCGCACGTCGTCGGGCCGCTCTCAGCTTATGTTCCTGTTGCCGTTCTGACCGATACGCAGAGCCTTCCCGGTGGCAGTCGAGACACTGGTTAGACTTGGCGTAGACAGTTTGTTTAGAGTTGATACAGTTTTCCCGACAGTGACGACAGCGGTAGGCCGTCCAGTAGTCAGGGTCAAGTTCTTCGCCGAGCGAGGGGGTAGATTTATCAACGGTACGACCTTCGTACTGCTTGCTGGTTTCGGACATGGGTTGAACACAGTTCCGAAGCCAGCACCTTGCAAGGAATCGTGAGTTCCTTGCTTTACTCGCTTTTGACACGAGCGCGGTGTTGGCTTCTGATTATACACAGCATGAGACTAAGGGTACTTAAAGATGTATCTTCAGGTGGATATGTGTGTTTTTGAAAAGGAGAGCGTCGCAGGAATCAGCTTACACAATGTGATTAGTCGTGTCGTTGAAATCTTACCTCGAAGTCCCAGAAATCGTTTGCGTCTTCGTCTTCCGCTTCGACTTTGCCGCGACACTTGACGCCGAGCCAGTCGCCCACGTCGAGACCGACACGGGAGACTTTCGAGTTAACGACAGTCGTACCCCAGAACAGTATAGGCTCATCGCCCGAAATTCCGAGGTCTGCGTCTTCTTCGTCGGGTTTGAGCTTGTAAACAGTCGAACCGTGTTCACCGCAGTTCTCTTTGATTTCGAGGATTTCGCCCGTAACGATAGCACCGTTTTCCTTGATTTCGACCCAATCAGGCTCTTCGTTGGGGTTTGCGTCCGGTACTGTTCGGGCCTGTTCGAATCTTGCATGACCAGATTGTGACATACAGAGAGTAATAGTAGACGGTTTGTATATAAAGTGGAAAGTAGGCGAAAGTGAAAGTAAAAATAGACACGTTGTCTAACAAAGCCCCTACGTCTGTCGATGGCCGCGATACTGAAGTGGACTCTGTGGGTCGTAGCGTCCTTGAGGCATCGGGGCACAGTCGAACAGTCGTAGCCCCTTGTAATCCCGCCCAACAATATTTGTCGAGCAGAGCGGAACCGATGGATACACCAGGAGTCGAGGAACGCGCTACGCGCGACAATGAGGGGGTTAGACCCCCTCAAACTCCCCCTTACACGGATGGCGCTCGCTCCGCTTCGCGTTCCCTCACTTCGTTGCGGGTACGGGTCGGGGGACAAGCCCCCGCTTCCGCCGAGAACCGCCTAACTGCGGAAAGTAAGGAATGGCTACACAGAATGTGTATCAACGATAGAATATACACAGAGTGTGTAAAGACTTAAGTAGACAGTGTGTGTAGTCAGATGTATGGTAGCTCAGAAGGCTGTCAGAAAAGAATCATTCCCGAACCGAGGCGAACTATGGGCGTTGGACGACGGAGAAGTTTACGTTTGGTGTCCCGAAGGCAGAGAACCCGGCGTTCAGCCGAACAGTTTCGGTAGTGGTCAGAAGCTCCTCGACCACGCAGACAAGCACGACGAGGTGATTGAATGGGGGAGAGAACTCACAGGCGACGGGCACGAGGCGAAGGCCCACATTTGGGCCGAACTCCACGCGGACCGACACAGCAAGATGGACTTTGATACGGCGTTGCGAGAGAAGCGCGGCATCATCAAGAGCGAAGAACTAAAGATTCCCGTCCATATCGCCATCTTGGGAAAGGCGCGAATCGCGGCGTATCTGTACTGCCACGACGTAAGCGCGAACTGGATAGGGTCAGAGTTGCAGGTGAGCAAGCGAACGGCGAAGCAGTACATCAGCGACGTGAAGCGGGGCGTAAGATGAGTAAACAATATGTGTACCTGTACGCAGTGTTTTCGGACAAGACCGGGAAGATATACCGAACCGAGACGGACGACGAGAGCGAAGCACTCGAGAAAGTAGAACAGTTAGAGGGAGTGGAGGAGGCAGTAGTTGTAGAATGAGGTGTAAGAGATGTGGAGGTTTCGTTACGTATATCGGAGTGAGGTACTGCGTACGGACATGGGAGTGTCCTAAGTGCGATGTGTGGATAGAAGAGAATCAGGTTAAAGAGTAGAGTTCGTTAAACGACTCCGCCCACCGGCCACCCCCGTTGAGGGGGTTGGTGGGCGGGAGGGCGCGACAGGTTTTTTAGAAAGTTGGGGAAGAAGAGCGGTCAGTGGCGAACCGAACGGAGGGAGACGGTGGGGAAGCAGTCGATTCACGAATCCTCGACGAAAATGCAGAAGTGAGACGAACCAGCGAGAGCACCCGAGCCTCAGATTTCGCTTTGGTATCTCGCCTCGACCAACGGTGAGGGACTCGGAGAAGATCAGGGCGGGACGGGTCGGCTTAATCGTCGAATGAGTCCTGCCGGGACGGTCGCCTCAGTCTGGGCTGTCGTTGCCAGCTCGTTCTCATTCATCACCTGCTCGCTGCACCTGCACTCACCACGCTCCGCTTTCACTTCGTTCAGGATTCATTTGGTTGAGCCAGCTGGTTCTTCTTTCGCCCGAATGTCCACGTTCCGAGCATCGGCACAATCCGGGCGGGCACTTCTTTCGACGATGATAGCTTCCGCTTCCGTTCCTACAGATAACTTTCCTCGTTTCCTACCGATGGTGAGGCTCGATTTACGATTAGGTCTCACAACAAAGTTGTTCAATCAAAAACGCGAAATCGACACCCTTCGTCTATTCTGTGATTTTGAACGTAGCCGTTTCGTCCGGGTCGTAGGAAGCCGCTACCGGAGGCATCGGTTTTAGAGTAAATTGGTGACCGAACGGTTCACCTTCTTCGATACCGTCATAGAACTCAGCCGAGTAAACATCGTCCTCGAGGTCGCGCGCGTCACGAACTTGCCGGATGAAGTGGGTTGAGTGTTCCCGAATCGCGGGGGCAATATCGTGTCCACTCTCACGGTGACCGATGACGAACATACGGAGACCGAGTTTTGATTTGAATGTGACGATGTGGTAAAACGAATCGTTCACTTCGTAGTTTTGAGTTTGCGCGTTTGCTTGTGTAGACATTTCGTCTAAGATTGCAACCACGTCCTCGTGCCGGTCTGCGACCGCCTCGAGTTCGGAACGCGATTCGACGGAGTAAGTCCGTTCGTTAAGGGATGATTCTTCCCATTTGAGAGAGGTGATGTTTGTGGCAAGCACCGCGTCCGGTTGGTCGCGGAGATGGAGACCAGCAGAGACGAGCGCAGAGTTAGTTTTGCCGCCGTCAGTCCCACCGGCGAACGTACCGAGGTAGCCCGGACGACGGAGATGATGAACGATTTTGCTAAAGAGTTGTGCGGAAGAAAAATCCGCGTTTCGATGGGTGAGACCAGTCAGCCAGGAGAGTACAGCTAAGTTCCCTTCGCGGACAGCACGAGACGCAGTAGGCGAGCCGTGAGCGGCAACGAGATTTTGACAGTATTTGGTCTGTTCGAAGGTCGAGGGGAGTTTTCCGGTGTCGTCTAACTCCCGAATAGAGGAGTACCGACGTTTGTAATGGAGGTAGCGATAGAGCGCGCGCCCTTCGAGGAAGGGAGCAAGCGGGTAGAGTCGTTGATTTTTCGTAAGTCGTCCTTCGGCAACTTCGCGGAACTCAGCGGAGGCGATTGCTTGGTCAGCCATCAGAGACCACTCCAGCGGATGTAGAATACTGTTGCTAAAGCGACACCGCAAACGAGCAGGAGAGAGCCACAGATAGCCCACCAGAGAAGGAGCATATCAGTCATCGCCCAAGCACCACCGCAAGGAGGAGAAGACCGAGGATGTAGCCGACCATCAGGAGACCGACCGGAACGCCGAGGGCAGACTTACACAGTATGTCTAACTCTGATGGGAGGTAGCTTTTGCACGCCCATGTTTGCAGGTCGATACCGAAATACATGATTTGTGTAGTGATGTTCATTGATACACAGTGTGTTTAGTCGTCAGCAGTCGCACGTTCGAGGTTCTGAATCCGCTCCTCGATGGGAACGTTCGATTCTTGAATGTCGTAGGAGCCAGCACGCTCCCGTTTTTTCTGTTCGTTTTCGTCGTCGTCGTCACCCGTGGTTTTGTCTTTTAAGTCCTCTTCATCAGCATGAGTGTCCAAGTCCCAAGAGAACGGATTTGCACCACCAGTGGCGAGGAAGTTGTCTTCCTCTGCGCCGAGAAGGAGGGCATGACTTAGACGGTCTGTGTTTTCGAGGGTACGCATAGCCCGACCAGCACGCGCTTCGACGCCAGCACGAGCGAGGGGAACGAGTCGTTTTCTCTGTTCTCCGAGTGCGTAAACGGATTCCTTGAACTCCTGTGTCGAGATTTCCGCTTCCCACGTCGATTTCAGGATACGTTGAGCGAACGTTTCCTTTTCGCCCGAGTCACGGTCAAGCCGTTCGCGTTGTTCCCATGTGTGTCCTTCCGCGAAGTAGATGGTTTCACCCGTCGCGCGGGCGCGACGAGTGGCGAGGTCGTCACCATCAATTTCGGCGTCAGCGAACTCGTTAGGATGGAGATATTTTAGTCCCCACTCTTTCCCTTCAGGGTCGAGCAGGACAACGGGAACCTCAATTCGTCGCTGGTAACGCCATGCGAACAGGACGCAATAAGTCACGACGAAGGGGCCAGCCGTGAGCAGGACGAGCAGGACGAGGATGATAGGCCGCATTGGAAGGTCGATGTACCAGAGTACCCCGAGCAGAGCCAAACAGCCAAGGCCGAAGAACAGCGGGATGTACGTAGCTTTCAGCACGTCCACCGCTAGCTCTAAATTCGATTTCTGATACCGAACCGGGAGGTCGTCGTCAGTGTTGGTCATGCTCGCCCCCTTTCATCTTGCGAAGAGCAAGGAACGACAGCGGGAGACCCGCCGCGAACAGCACGAAGACAGTAGAGCCAGCAATAGCGGCATCTGTGGTAGTCGGTTTACCGGGAAGCAATCCCTTCGAGTCATTGGGAGGTCGAAGCGGTTCACTGTATAGCGTTTCAGGAGTACCGATAGCGATACCCATAAACCCGTCCCGAACGGTGATTTGCCACTCGATTTCGTTACGTCCTTTGTTGAGGTCGAATTCTCGAATCGGAACGTTACCACCAGCCAAGAACTTACCAGAATCGGTTAGCTGAACCTTCTGGTAACGCTCAGAGTACAAGACGAGTGTTAACCGTCCTGAATCGGTCACTGACGAATGACACAGACGTGTGTATTCATCTATCGTTTCTACACAATCTGTTTGATTTTGAGACACGACAGTAACCCCGAAGTCAGGGCCAGTAGTCGAATTGTTTTGAGATTGCTGATACACAGTTTGTGTATTGTCGAGAGCAGTAGCAGGAGCGGTCAGTATGAACAACGCAAGTATCAACTGTATGAACTGGTTACGAATCATGGTTAAACAATGTGTGTATGGTTTGATTAGGAGTTCGAAAGCGAACCGTTACGGGAACGGCGCTCTCGGACGAGACATGACAGCGAACGCGCCGACTGCGACGATTGCGCCCCCACCAAGGAGGAGCCACATCGTCGGGAGACCCGAATCAGAGTCACCACCACCGCCGCCAGTGTTCGGTTGTCTGTCTTCGAGTTCTTGCGTCAACGCAAGAATGGACTCCATCTGTTCGAGGAGTTCCGAAGTGTTTGAGGTCTGGTAGACATACTCAGTGGTCCCTATCGAGTCGATATTACTGCCATCCTTTGCAGTCATCTCGGAGATGGTGAAAGGAGCAGTCAAATCAACTTGATGTCCATCTGTCGTTACCACGAAGACAGGACCAGTTATGTCAGCAGGGTCGTAAGTGACACCGGTTTCCCATGTACCATTTGGAGCGGATTGAGCCATCACGATACCCATGTATTCGTTCTGACCAGCAGAGACGGTCATCACACCAGTCCCGTTAAGGTCAGGAGTGTCAAGACCCATTGACGACAGAGCGGCAATAGAATTCCACATTCCAGCACTTTCGTTACCGGATTGAACACCGTACTCGAACATCATAGTCGTCCTTGAGATGACATCAGTCGAGTTGATTGTTCCAGCCTCAAAGTCGCCATACGTGTTATTGACGAATACATTAGCTTCTGACTGTAGTTCCGAGTTGAGGGTTTCAATCTTCGTGAAATGTTGATTTGCCTGATGGAAATCAACAATCACCACGTTATCCTCATAGTTCGAGTTAGGTGGTTTAACGTAAACTTTGCTAAAGTTAGCTTCCTCTGCACCATTATCATAGGTGAAAGAAGCATAACCACCACCCGGATATGCTGGCTCTTCATCATACGTTAAGTCAGGGTCTGCACGGGTATCAATGCCATAGACCTCAAGGGCTGTAACATTGGTCGTATTCGAGTTGACAAGCGTTACAGACCGTTCAGACGTGTTACCGTCCCAGTGGTATTCACCTTGGTAACTGGTATCAGTATAGTCTGCAACAACGTAATCAGTGAAACCTTCCTGAACGGAACGCTCTTGAAGGTATACAGCCGAGGAGACCGACGCATTGTAAGAGTTGAGTACTTGTTTCTGTTTTGTAGCGTAGTACTTCGAGATAGCTTCTCGAGCGGCAATCTTAGCCTCTGCCTCAGAGCCACCATCTTCGTAAGTTTGTGCGATGGCTTTTTCCGCCTTCATCCACGCGACAGAACGAGTATCATTGAGATAATTACCCATCGTCGTCTCAAACGTATCACGTTCAGCCTTCTGTGTGGTTGCGGCAGAATAGATATCTAACTTTGTTTGATTCGATTCTGCCTCTTGAACAGAATGAACAGCGGCATCAACTTGAGCATCTACAGTACAATGCTGGTTAGTGAGACCGAAAGTGAACCCATACGTAAGGGCATCCAGATAGCCACACTCAGCAGTATCATCATGTGTAGCCGAAACCGTCCCAGTGCCCGCGACAAGCGAACCCGTCACGACCAGCACAAGGAGGAGGAGCGATTTTAGACGATTCGTGTATCCAAGCATAGGAATCACTTAGCCAGAATCGCACCCGTAACGGTAC